>JAICTR010000376.1 GCA_025936275.1 Burkholderiales bacterium | reverse complement strand
CCGGTGGCCGAGGAAGTCGACCTGCCCTTCGCGAGCAAGGTGCGCACCGAATGGAACGGGCAATCGTGCGGCGTGATGCATGCCTGCGGCCACGATGCGCACACCGCGATCCTCATGGGCGTGGCCGAGGTGCTCGCCGGAATGCGCGAGCGTATCCCCGGATCGATCAAATTCATCTTCCAGCCGGCCGAGGAGACGCCGCCGATCGGCGAGAACGGCGGCGCGAAGATGATGGTCGAGGAAGGCTGCCTCGAGTCGCCGCGCGTCGCCGCGATCTTCGGGCTGCACGTCACCTCCATCCACACGACCGGCAAGCTCGGTTACCGTGCCGGCCCCTTCATGGCCTCCGCCGACGATTTCCGCATCTTCGTGCGCGGCACGCAGACCCACGCCGCGATGCCGTGGCGCGGCGTGGACCCGATCGTGGTGAGCTCACAGATCGTGCTCGGCCTGCAGACCGTGGTCTCGCGCCGCATGAACATCACCCAGGAGCCTTCGGTCGTCACGGTGGGCGTCTTCCGCGGCGGCGTGCGCCACAACATCATCCCCGACGAGGTGAAGCTCGAGGGCACCATCCGGACTTTCGACGAGGCGCAGCGCGACGAGATCCACGAGCACGTGACGCGCATCTCGGAGATGATCGCGGCCGCCGGCGGCGCGAAGGCGTCGGTGCACATCCACCGCTGGTACGACGTGACGGTGAACGATCCGGCGCTCACCGAGTGGTCGGCGCCGACCCACGCGCGCATCGCCGGCGAGGCGAACGGGGGTGTGATCGACAAGATCTGCGGCGCGGAGGATTTCTCGTTCTACCAGAAGCAGGTCCCCGGCTTCTTCTACTTCATGGGGTGCACGCCGCCCGATCGCGATGCCGCGAGCGCCGCGCCGAACCACAGCCCGCGCTTCTACGTGGACGAGGATTGCCTGCCGCTCGGCGTGCGCAGCCTCGCCGCATTGGCGCTCGACTGGCTCGCGGCGAACGCCTAGCGCCGTGGCGCCGCCGCCGCTCACGCTCTACGTGGCGGCCTCGCTCGCGCTGATCGCCACGCCCGGCCAGGACATGCTCTACGTGGTGTCGCGCTCGCTCGCGCAGGGGCGGCTCGCGGGCGTGTGCTCGGCGCTCGGCGTCTCGATCGGGATCCTCGTGCATACCGCGCTCGCCGCGCTCGGCGTCGCCGCGCTGCTCCGCGCGAGCCCGGCGCTGTTCCTCGCGCTGCGCCTCGCCGGCGCGGCCTACCTCGTGGCGCTCGGCGTGCGCATGCTGGTTTCGCCGCCGCGCTTCGATCCCGCGCATCGCGCCGCGCCGCTGCCGTTCGCCCTGCTCGTGCGCCAGGGCATCGTCTCCAACGTGATGAATCCCAAGATCGCGGTCTTCTTCGTGGCGTTCCTGCCGCAGTTCGTGGATCCCGGCGCGGCGCATCCCACGCGCGAGCTGGTGCTGCTCGGCGCGCTCTACGCGGCGCTCGCGTTCCCGGTGAAGGCCGCGGTCGGCATCGCCGCGGGCGCGTTCGGCGAGCGGCTGGGGCGCTCCCGATCGGCGCTCGCGTGGCTGAATCGCGCCGGCGCCGCGGTGCTGATCGCGCTCGGCGTCCGGCTCGCCACCGGAGGACGCTGATGCAGGGCAACGCGCCGCCGATCGCCGCGGCCATCGAGCGCGCGGCGCGCCTCTACGGGGCGGGAAACCTCGACGGGGCGCAGGCGCTGTGCGAGGACATCCTGCGCGCCGACTCGCACCACTTCTACGCGCTGCACCTGCTTTCCACGATCGCGGCGCTGCGCGGCGAGAACGAGGAATGCGTGCGCCTCGCCTCGCGCGCGCTGCAGGTCGATCCGCGCCACGCCGAGGTGCTCGCCAATCGCGGCGCGGCGCTGCGCGCGCTGCGCCGCTACGACGAGGCGCTCGCCGATTACGACCGCGCGCTCGCGATCGTGCCGCGCTCGGCGACCACGCTCAACAACCGCGGCGTGACGCTCGGCGCGCTGGGGCGCCATCGCGAGGCGCTCGAGTGCTACGACCAGGCGCTCGCGATCGATGCGGACTACGCCCGGGCGCGCTACAACCGTGCGCTCTCGCGGCTCATGCTCGGCGAGCTGCGCAACGGCTGGATCGACTACGAGTGGCGCTGGGCGGGCGGCGAGGAGCCCGCGAGCCCGCGGCCGTTCAAGGTGCCGGCGTTCTCGGAATCGGATTTCGGCACCGGCCGGCGCCTCGCCCTGTGGACCGAGCAGGGCCTCGGCGACGAGATCCTCTTCTCGACCCTCGCGCAGGAGCTCGCGACGCGCGGCGAGGCGTTCGTGCTCGAGGTCGATCCGCGCATGGTCGCGCCGTTCCAGCGCGCGCATCCGTCGTGGGAAATCGTCGCCAAGGGCGCGTCGAACGACGCGTTCGCGCGCTGCGACCGGCAGCTCGCGCTGGGCTCGCTCGGCCGCCTGCTGCGCAACACGCACGAGAGCTTCGAGCGCCAGCCGCGCGCGCTCCTCGCACCCGACCTCACGCGTGCCGCCGCGTATCGCGAGCGCCTCGCCCCGGGCGGCGAGCGCGTGGTCGGCATCTCGTGGCGCACCTTCCAGCCGCGCAAGCGCGCGTTCTACGAGCTCACCAAGTCGGCGCCGCTCGCCGCCTTCGCCGCCCTCTCGCACGAGCGCGGGCTGCGCCTCCTCGACCTGCAATACGGCGACACCGCGGCCGAGCGCGATGCCTTCGCGCGCGACGGCGGCGTGCTGCATCGCCTCGACGAGCTCGATCTTTACCACGACCTCGACGGGCTCCTCGCGGCGATCGAGGCGTGCGACGTGGTGGTCACCACGAGCAACGTCACCGCG
Source organism: Burkholderiales bacterium (assembly GCA_025936275.1). GTDB lineage: Bacteria > Pseudomonadota > Gammaproteobacteria > Burkholderiales > Usitatibacteraceae > Usitatibacter. The sequence continues at coordinate 310 of JAICTR010000376.1, read as the reverse complement.
CACCTCGCCGGCGCCATCGGCAAGCGCACGCTGCTCGTCTATCTCGCGGCGAACCCGCCGTTCCATTACTGGGTGCCGCAGCCCGAGGGGCACAGCCTCTGGTATCCGTCGGTGCACATCGTCACCGCGACCGGCATGGACACCTGGGCGCGCGCACTCGGGCGCGTGCAGGAGCTGATCGCGGCGGGCTAGGGGCGCGCGGCGGCCGGCGCGCGCGAGACCAGCCGCTCGAGCGCCTCGAACGCGCCGTGCACCACGAGCGCGAACGCCGCGGCGGGCAACGCACCCGCGAGGAGCGTCAGGTTGTCGT
>JAICTR010000251.1 GCA_025936275.1 Burkholderiales bacterium | reverse complement strand
GTGTCGAGCAGCGGCAGCAGGCCGTGATGCAGCTCGAGCTCGCGCAGCACGCGCACGCACTCCACCGCGTTGCCCGAGAGGAGCAGCTTCAGGATCTCCTCGAAGAGGCGCGCCTGGGGCACGTTCTCCAGCAGGTGGCGGAGCTCGGGAATCGCGGCGCGCGTCTTCGCATCGATCTCCAGGCCGAGCTTCGCGGAAAGGCGAGCCGCGCGCAGCATGCGCACCGGGTCCTCGCGATAGCGCGTGCCGGGCTCGCCGATCATCACGAGCTTGCGCGCCTTGAGGTCCTTCAGCCCGTGCACGTAATCCCACACCTCTTCCTTCACGGGATCGTAGAAGAGCGCGTTCACGGTGAAGTCGCGGCGCATCGCGTCCTCGGCCTGGGTGCCGAAGACGTTGTCGGAGAGCATGCGGCCGTGCTCGTCGGTGTTCTCGCTCTCCGCCTCGCGCGTGAAGTGGGCGCGGAAGGTGGAGACCTCCACCGTCTCCGGGCCGCACAGCACGTGCACGATCTGGAAGCGCCGGCCGATGATGCGCGAGCGGCGGAACGTGGCGCGCACCTCCTCGGGCGTGGCGCTGGTCGCGACGTCGAAGTCCTTGGGCTTCCTGCCGAGGAGCAGGTCGCGCACCGCGCCGCCGACCACGAACGCCGCGTGGCCGGCGCGCTGCAGCTCCTCGCACGTGCGCCGCGCGCAGCGGCTGATGTCCTCGCGCCGGATCGCATGCTTGTCGGGCCCGTGGATCGTGGGGCGCGAGTTGCGGTGCGTCGGCCGGCGGCTGCGCCCGAAAAGCTTCTCGATGTATTTCTTGATCATGGGTTTCTCGCCCTCCCTTGGGGGAGGGCCTGGGAGAGGGTTTCCGGTTGCCGCAACGAAATGATCTCCCATCCGCGCTCCGCCGCCTTCGCGCGCAGCGTGGCGTCCGGGTCGACGGCGATGGGATGCGTTACGCGCTCCAGGAGCGGCAGGTCGTTCAGCGAGTCGCTGTAGAACCAGCTCTCGAAATCCTCGAGCCGCCGGCCGAGCGTCGCGAGCCATTCCTGCACGCACGTGACCTTCCCCTCGCGGAAGGACGGCGTGCCGCGCGGCTTGCCGGTGAAGGCGCCGCCCACCTCCTCGATGTCGGTGGCGACGAGGTTCTCGATGCCGAGCTCGCGCGCGATGGGCGCGGTGATGAAGCGGTTGGTCGCGGTGACCAACGCCACCAGCCCGTCGCGGTGGCGCGCGATGAGGTCGGCTGCGCCGGCGTGGATGATGGGGCGGATCTTGCGCTGCATGTACGCCTCGTGCCACGCGTCGAGCTGCGCGCGCGGATGCGCCGCGAGCGGCGCGAGCTGGAACTCGAGGAACTCGTGGATATCGAGCGTGCCATCCTTGTAGCGCTCGAAGAACCACTGGTTGCGCGGATGGTATTCGTCGGGGTGCAGCGCCCCCTCCTCGATCAGGAACTCCGCCCACGACACGTCGCTGTCCCCGTCGAGCAGCGTGTGGTCGAGATCGAAGAGCGCCAATTTTGGACGGTGGATCACTCGAAAACCTCTCCTACGTTTGCTCCCTCTGCCTTGGGAGAGGGTTGGGGAGAGGGTCGCGTGAACGGTCGCCGATTCAAGCCAACGCCTCCTTCAGCAGCGGCAGCGTGATCGGGCGCCCGGTCTCGAGCGAGTAGCGGTCGAGCGAATCGAGCGCCGCCATCAGGGAGCCCATGTCGCGGCGCGCGTGCGTGAGGAGATAGCCGACCACGCCCTCGCCGAGCTGGAAGCCGCGCGCCCGCGCATGCGCCGCGAGCGCCGCGCACTTCTCCTCGTCGCTCAGCGCGGCGACCCGATAGGTGAGGCCGGTGGCGAGGCGCGTGGCGAGGTCGCGGCGCAGCGCGACATCGCGCGGCGCCGCCGAAGCCGCGACGGCCAGCCGTTCGAACGCGCCCTGGTTGAAGGCATTGAAGAGGCTCACCTGGCGGTCCTCGGAAAGGCGCTCCACGTCGTCGAGGGCGAGTACGCCGTGCGCGTCCGCTTCCTCGAAGCTTGCCCCCTCGACATAGCGTGCGCCGGCACGGCTCGCGGCGACGAAGGCGCGCAGCAAGTGGCTCTTGCCCGCGGCGCTTTCGCCCCAAATGTAGATCACGCGCTCCGCACCTTCGCCGCGGGCGGCCGATTCGAGGGCGTGCGCGGCCTCGGCGTTGGCGCCATGGACGAAGTTGGCGAAGGTGGGCGCCGGGGCGCGGGTGAAGTCGAGGAGGAGCTGCCTCATGGCATTTCCCGGGGCCGGCGCCGCCTTGCGCAGGATCGGCTTGGCCCGGGCGCGCTCCCGGTCAAAGCGGAAGCGACAAAGAGCGCGATTTTAGCATGGCGACGTGACTTAAAATCGACCCATGGCGATCGCAAGACCCATCCAGATCCGCTTCGAGCGCTATTCCGGCGACGTGGGCCTCGCGCCCGCGAAGCCGCCGCGCATCGTCACGGCCGAAGAGCGCCCGGCGCTCGTCGCGAAGGCGAAGCGCCTCTTGAAGGAACGCGATGCGGTGCTGGTCGCGCACTACTACGTGCATCCCGACCTGCAGGACCTCGCGCAGGCGTCGGGCGGCACGGTCTCCGACTCGCTGGAGATGGCGCGCTTCGGCCACGAGCATCCGGCGAAGACCATCGTCGTCGCGGGCGTGCGTTTCATGGGCGAGACCGCGAAGATCCTGAATCCCGAGAAGCGCGTGCTGATGCCCGACCTCGATGCCGAGTGCTCGCTCGACCTCGCCACGCCGGCCGACGAGTTCGCGGCGTTCTGCGACGCGCACCCCGACCGCGTGGTGGTCGTGTATGCCAACACCAGCGCCGCGGTGAAGGCGCGCGCCGACTGGATGGTGACCTCGTCGATCGCCGAGAAGATCGTCGGCTGGCTGCACGCGCAAGGCAAGAAGATCCTCTGGGCGCCCGACAAGCACCTGGGCGATTACGTGCAGCGCGTGACCGGCGCCGACATGCTGATGTGGAACGCCTCGTGCGTGGTGCACGACGAGTTCAAGTCGATCCAGCTCGAGGAGCTGAAAGCGCTGCACCCCGGGGCGAAGGTGCTGGTGCACCCGGAATCGCCGCGCGCGGTGATCGAGATGGCCGATGCCGTGGGATCGACCACCGGAATCATCATGGCCGCCGAACGCCTCGGCGCGAAGGAATACATCGTCGCGACCGACGGCGGCATCATCCACCAGATGAGGAAGCGCCTGCCCGGCGTGACCTTCATCGAGGCGCCGACCGCGGGCAAGGGCGCGACCTGCCAGAGCTGCGCGCATTGCCCGTGGATGGCGATGAACGGCCTCTACGGGCTCATCGAGACGCTCGAGGGCGCACCCGGCCACGAGGTGTTCGTCGATCCGGAGGTCGGCCTGCGCGCGCGCGCGCCGATCGAGCGCATGCTCGACTTCGCCAAGGTGCATCTGCCGACGTTCCAGGGCAGCGGCGACGCTTAGGAAGAAGACCCCTCTTCGCCGCCCTCTCCCAAGCGAGAGGGAGAGCTTTGGAGGGCCTTTGGATGCTAAAATTTCGCCTCTGAATCAACCGGATCCGCCGTGAACGCCCCCACGCCCCTCACCTACCGCGACGCCGGCGTCGACATCGACGCGGGCGATGCGCTCGTCGAGCGCATCAAGCCCTTCGCCAAGCGGACGATGCGTCCGGAAGTGCTGGGCGGCATCGGCGGCTTCGGCGCGCTGGTCGAGGTCTCGAAGAAGTTCAGGGAGCCGGTGATGGTTTCCGGCACCGACGGCGTGGGCACCAAGCTCAAGCTCGCGTTCCGCATGAAGAAGCACGACACCATCGGCATCGACCTGGTCGCGATGAGCGTGAACGACATCCTCGTGTCGGGCGCGGAGCCGATCTTCTTCCTCGACTACTTCGCCTGCAGCAAGCTCGACGTGGATGTCGCCGAGGCGGTGGTGAAGGGCATCGCCGCGGGCTGCGAGCAGGCGGGCTGCGCGTTGATCGGCGGCGAGACCGCCGAGATGCCGGGCATGTACGACCCCAACGAATACGACCTCGCCGGCTTCGCCGTGGGCCTGGTGGAGAAGTCGAGGATCCTCGACGGCACGTCGATCGCGCCGGGCGATGCGGTGATCGGCCTCGCTTCGAGCGGCCCGCACTCCAACGGCTACTCGCTGATCCGCAAGGTGCTCGCGGTGAGCGGCGCGGAGCTCTACGAGCCCCTCGACGAGGACCGCTCCCTCGGCCAGGCGCTGCTCGAGCCCACGCGCATCTACGTGAAGCCGGTGCTCGAGGTGATGGGCCGCGTGCCGCTGAAGGGGCTCGCGCACATCACCGGCGGCGGACTCACCGAGAACATCCCGCGCGTGCTGCCTGTGGGCCTGGGCGTCGAGATAGACGCGAAGAGCTGGCCGCGGCCGGCGCTGTTCGATTGGCTCATGCAGGAAGGCAACATCGCGCTGCCGGAGATGCACCGCACCTTCAACATGGGCCTGGGCATGGTGGCGGTGGTGGACGTGGCCGACGCGGACCGCACCCTGGCCGCGCTCAAGGCCGCCGGCGAGGAAGCCTGGCGCATCGGCCGCGTGGCCCGCGGCACCGACGGCGTCGTCATCCGCTGAGGTCCTCCCTGCCGGTGGTGGTGCT
>JAICTR010000309.1 GCA_025936275.1 Burkholderiales bacterium | reverse complement strand
CCACCACGTCGGGCTCGCGCAGCTCGCTGCGCTGCCATTCGGTCTCGCTGCCCACGTCGAGGAGCACGGTGCGGCACCCGGCGCGCTTGCCCGCCTCGATGTCGTCCAGGATGTCGCCGATGAGCCACGAGCTCGCGAGGTCGATGCCGTGCTCGGCCGCGGCGGCGTGCAGCAATCCCGGCAGGGGCTTCCGGCAGCCGCACGTGATCGCGTAGTCGGCGACGACGCCCTCGGGATGGTGCGGGCACCAGTAGCAATCGGCGAGCTTGAATCCGTGGGTGAGGAAGAGGTCGTTCAGGTGCTCCTCCACCGCCGCCAGCGCGCCATGGGGAAAGAGGCCCATCGCGACGCCCGGCTGGTTGCTCACGACGATGAGCTCGTAGCCGAGCCCCACGAGGAGCAGCAACGCATCGACCGCGCCGGGCCGCAGCCGGATGCGCGTGCGGTCCACGTTGTACGGCACGTTCTCGATCAGCGTGCCGTCCTTGTCGAGGAACACGGCGCGCTTCAGGGCCACGAGCTCTCCCGCATCGGGATCACCATCACCTCGGGGATCACCGTCTCGGCGGGCATGGTGAGCACCCATTTCACCGCCTGCGCGACGTTCATCGGGTCCTGCAGCACGCCGGGGTCGATGTCGGGAAAGCGGTCGAGCAGGAACGGCGTCCTCATGCCGCCGGGCAGCACCGCGCTCACCTTGATGCCGTGCGGGCGAAGCTCGGCGTGCATCGCGTGCGAGAAGCCGAGAAGGCCCCACTTGGTGGCGTGGTAGGCCGAGGCGTTGGGCCAGGCGCGCTTCGAGGCGGTGGAGGCGACGTTCACGATGTGGCCGTGCTTCTTGGGCTTCATGTAGCCCACCGCCGCGCGCGTCACCATGATCGGCCCGCGCAGGTTGGTGCGCAGCACCCGGTCCCATTGCTCGGTCGCGATCTCGTCGATCGGCGCGGTGACGTCGATCGCCGCGTTGTTCACCACGATGTCGAGGCGGCCGAAGCGGTCGTTCACGCGCTTGAGCGCCTCCTGGATGTCGTCGTCGCTGCCGACATCCATCACCACGGCGTCGGCCGACAGGCCCTTGTCGCGCAGCCGCTTCGCGGTCTGCTCGGCGAGGTCGGGATCGCGCTCGCCCACGAACACGTTCGCGCCCTCCTGCGCGAGCACCTCGCAGATCGCGGCGCCGAGGCCCCGGCCCGCGCCGGTGACGAGGATGGAATGGTCGTCGAGGGTGTACATCGTTTGCGGTCCTTCGTTCTGCGTTGTCAGTGGAGGGTCCTCAGCCGCGCGCGCCGACCGCATACGGTTGCGGGGGCGCACGCCGCAGCGCCGCCTCCTCGTGCCGTTCCGCCGCCGCGAGGCGCGCGTAGCAGGCGGAAAGCGAGCGCACCACGCGGCGCCATGTGTACGAGCGGCGCGCGCGCGCGTGGCCCGCCTCGCCGAGGCGGCGCGCGAGCTCGGGTCGCCGCTCGAGGAGCGCCAGGCGCTCGGCCAGCGCTTCCGGATCCTCGGGCGGCACCAGGTATCCGGTCTCGCCATCCACCACCGTCGCCTTGATGCCGCCCACCGCCGAGCCGATCACCGGACGCGCGCACGCCATCGCCTCGACCGGCGTGATGCCGAAAGGTTCGTACCACGGCGTGGTGACGAAGACGTCGGCCGCGGCGTAATGCGCGGGCAGCTCGTCGCGCCCGCGGCGGCCGACGAAGTGCACGCGGTCGCGGACGCCCTGCGCCTCGGCGATCGCCATGAGGCGCCCGATCTCGGGGGTCGCGACCGGATCGGCGACGTCGGTGCTGCCGCCGACCACGTAGAGGCGCGCCTTCACGCGCCGCCGCTTGAGCGCCGCGATCGCGCGGATCACGTTCTCGACGCCCTTGCGCGGCACCATGCGCCCGAGCTGCAGCACGATGAACTCGTCCTCGGGCCAGCCGAGGCGCGCGCGCGCCGCCGCGCGATCCATCGGCGCGAGCTCGTCGGGATCGAAGCCGCACGGCACGACCTCGATCCGCTCCGGGTCGGCGTCGTAGAGCTCGAGCATGTCGAGCTTGTCCTGCGGGCACTCGGCGAGCACGCGGTCCGATTCGCGCATCAGCCGGCGCTCGATCTCGAAGCGCTCGTCGGGAAAGCCGTCGGAGGCGCCCTGGTGGCGGCGGCGCACGAGGCCCAGCGCGTGGAAGGTGGTGACGAGCGGGAAATCGACGTGCTGGCGCGCGCGCAGGCAGGCCCAGCCCGACATGAAGAAGTTGGCGTGCACCACGTCGTAGGGCCGTTCCGCGGCGGCGAAGTATTCGCCCATCCAGTCGCCGAACGCCTCCATGTGCTCGAGGAGCCGCTCCTTCGGCACGAAGTCCGGCGGACCCGCCGGCACGTGCACCACGCGCAGGTTCTTGCGCCAGTGCACCACCTGCGGCATGAGAGCGCTGTCGTGGCGCGTGAAGACGTCCACGTGATGGCCGAGGCGCGCGAGCTGGCGCGCGACGTGCGCGACGAAGATGTTCTGGCCGCCGCTATCCACCGCGCCGATGAGGGCGAGGGGGGAAGCATGCTCGCTCACGATCGCGATTCTCAGCATGTAGTTTTCCTGTTCCGCATGACGCGCATTCGGGAAGGCCGCGGGGCTAGGAAGATCGGTGGCGCGCGAGCGCGCGCAGGCACATCGCCACAGTGCCCGCGTAGGCCTGGTCGAACGGCTCGAAGGCGCCGCTCGCGCCGACGACGAGGCCGTCGAGGCACACCGCGCCCTTCGGATTGTCGGCTTGCGCGGCCCAGCTTTCGCGAGCCTTGCCGCGCGCGTACATGGCGTAGTCGGCGTCCCATTTCGCGCGGTCGCCGACGGAGTGCTCGTGGAGGATCGCATCCTCGAACGCGGTCTCGCCCGGGACCGCCTGTGGGTCCATCACGACGATGTGCAGGAAGCCGCTGTCGCCGAACGAGGGATCGCGCATCGCCCGCTCGATGAGCGGCAGCGCCATGGCGACCGCGCGCGCCGCGAGCGCGGCATCGATCGGGGCGAGCGGGGGCGATGCGGTGCCGCGGGATTGTATCGTGCTGCGATGTATTTCCTGCATGAATCGTGCGCGCCTTTCGTCTCGTGTTTCGAAGTCTTGTAGCCCCATCATCACTTGTGGTTATTTCGGGCTGGGGAAGTTTCATGGCCCGATCGGATACCCTCCACAGGACCCAGCAATCCGGCGATCGCCGCCAGCAATTCGCGCGGATCGACGGGCTTCGCGAGATGGATCTGGAATCCGGCGAGGAGCGCCCGCGTGCGGTCCTCGGCGTGGGCGAAGCCGGTGAGCGCGATCGCCGGGATGCGCGCGGCGAGCGGCGTCTCGCGCTCGGCCTCGATTCGGCGCACGTCGCGCAGCAGCGCGTAGCCGTCGAGGTCCGGAAGCCCGATGTCGCAGACCAGGAGATCGGGCCACTCCGTGTTCGCCGAGCCGCGCAGGCGCTCCAGCACCGCGCTCCCCGTCGCGAGCGCCTCCACCGCCGCGCCGCGCTCCTCGAGAACCGCGGCGACCACCTCGCGCGCGTCCTCGTGGTCGTCGACGACGAGGATCCTGCGACCGCCAAGCGAAGGAAGCTCCTGCGATTGTGCGACCTTCGGACGGCCATGGCTGTCGGCGGGAAGGTCGACCGCACGTAGCGGCAGAGCCACGGCGTAGGTCGTGCCCACGCCCTTCTGGTGCTGCACCGTGAAGCGGCCGTGGTGCTCCTCGACCACCTTGCGCAAGTCCGCGATATCGAACGGATGCGAGGTGCCGAGCACCGGCGGCTCCTCCACGCCGGGGCGCGCGAGTGCGGCTTCTTGGGATCGACATCGATGTTGAATTCGAGGAGCTGCTG
>JAICTR010000441.1 GCA_025936275.1 Burkholderiales bacterium | reverse complement strand
CCCGCTCGCCAAGATGTTCAACGAGGCGTTCGAGAAGAAGTACGGCTACAAGCCGGAGTGGGGCGCCAACAACTCGTACATGTCGTTCGCGTTCTGGGCTGAGGCGGTGGAGCACGCCGGCTCGTTCTATCCGCCGGACGTGATCAAGTCCTTCGAGGAGGGCCGCAAGCTCAACTCGACCGTGGGCGAGGTTCACTACCGCAAGGAAGACCACCAGCTGGTGCGGCCGGTGATCATCGTGCAGGGCAAGAAGTCGTCCGACATGCGCAACAAGGAGGATTTCTGGAACGTCGAGGACATCGTCCCGGGCGCGCCGCTGATGCAGAAGCCGGATGCGTTCGGCTGCAACCTCGGCAGCTACACCTGATCGACCGCTTCACGCACTAGGAACGCGACGCGGGCGGCTCCGGCCGCCCGCTTCACGATGCAGCCATGCTCAACTGGTCGAACTTCGTCTCCCAGCTGTTCAACGGCCTCGCGCTCGGCGCGCTCCTCGCGCTCATCAGCTCCGGCCTCACGATCATCTACGGCACGCTCGGCGTGCTGAACCTCGCGCACGGCGCGATGTTCATGCTCGGCGGCTACGCCGGCTTCGCCGCCTACCAGGCGACCGGCTCCTTCGTCGTGGCGGTGATCGCCGGGACGCTCGCGCTCCTCGTGGTCGGCATGCTGATGGAGCGCATCGTCATCCGCCATTTCTACAAGCGCCCCCACGAGGACCAGCTGCTGGTCACGTTCGGCCTCTCGATCGTGTTCGTGGAGGTGGTGCGGCTCATCTTCTCCAGCCAGTCGCAGATGGTGCCGCCGCCGAGCCTCTTCGGCGGCATCACCAACATGGGGTTCATGTTCTATCCGACCGACCGCCTCGCGCTGATGGTGATCGTCGCGGTGGCGCTGCTCGCGCTCTTCCTCGTGCTCTACAAGACGCGCCTCGGGCTCATCGTGCGCGCCGGCATCGAGGACTCGCTGATGGTCGATTCGCTCGGCATCAACGTGGACCGCGTCTTCATGGTGGTGTTCGGCATCGGCGCGATGGCCGCCGGATTCGCGGGCATCGTGAACGCGCCGGTGGTCTCGCTCACGCCGGAGGTGGGCGAGGCGATCCTGGTGCAGACCTTCGTGGTGGTCGTGATCGGCGGCGTGGGCTCCTTCCCCGGCGCGATCCTCGGCGGGCTCATCGCCGGCGAGATCATCAGCCTCACGTCGATGGTGAACCCGGGTTACGCGTACGTGATGCTGTTCGCCGCGATGACGCTGGTCCTGATGCTCCGCCCGTACGGCCTGCTCGGTGTGCGGGGGCGCGAGTGAACGCCGACCGCATCTACAGCCCGCACCGGCCGGGCGTCGTCGAGCTGATCACCGCCGCGGCGCTGATCGCGGCGCCCTTCGTGCTGCCGTTCTTCGAGGCGGCGCCGAACACCGTGAACCGCATCCTCGTCTGGGGCCTCTTCGGCATCGGCTTCGACATCCTCTTCGGCTACACGGGCCTGCTCTCGTTCGGGCAGTCGGCGCTCTACGGCACCGGCGGCTTCTTCGCGGCCTACCTCCTCACCCGCGCGGGCTTCCCGCACGTGATCACCGCGCTCGTCCTGGGCATGATCGTATCGGCCGCGGTGGGCTACCTGGTGGGCCTGGTGGCGCTGCGCCGCACCGGCATCTACTTCGCGATGATCACCGTCGCGATCGCGGAGGTTTTCTACTTCGTCGAGTTCAACCCGCTCGCCGAATGGACCGGCGGCGAGAACGGCCTTCCGGGCGTGCCGACGCCGACCCTCAACCTCGGCTTCGCGAAGGTCCACTTCACGACCGGCTGGTCCCTCTATCCGTTCCTCGCGTTCTGGTACTTCATCGGCATCGTGATCGCGCTGCGCATCGTGCGCTCGCCGGTGGGCGCGGTGCTGCGCGCGATCCGCGAGAACCCGCTGCGCGCCTCGGCGGTGGGCCACAACATCCACGGCTACAAGCTCACCGCGTTCGTGATCGCGGCGGCCTACGCGGGATTCGCGGGCGGGCTCCTCGGCGTGATGCAGGCCTTCATGCCGCCCGAGGCGTTCACGTTCGACACCTCCGGCCAGCTCGTCATGCAGACCGCGATCGGCGGACGCGGCACGCTCTTCGGGCCGCTGGTGGGCGCGGCGGTGTGGCTCTTCCTGCAGGACTTCCTGCAGGCGACGCTCAAGCTCGGCGCGACGTGGAAGCTGGTGCTCGGCACCGTGTTCGTGCTGCTGGTGTTCTTCCTGCGCCAGGGCATCGTCGGCGCGATCCGCGACCTCTTCGCCTACGTCTCGAGCAAGCGCGCGGGCGGCGCGAAGCGTCCGGTCGTCGCGCCCGCCGTGGCGGCTACGCCGCGCGCGAGCGCCGAGGCCGTCGCCGGGATGGGCGCGGTGCACCACGCGGACGCGAGCTACACCGGCCCGATCCTGCACACGCGCGGGCTCACCAAGCATTTCGGCGGCCTCGTCGCCAACGCCGACATCGACT
>JAICTR010000307.1 GCA_025936275.1 Burkholderiales bacterium | reverse complement strand
TGGATCCCCTCGGCGCGGAATGGCTCCTCGGCGGGCAGATCGGGAGCGAGCAATCGGTGGGGAGCGAGATCTACCAGCCGCTCGACCTGCGCCACATCTTCTTCGTGCGGCCGTACGCGAGCACGTCGCTGCGCAAGGTGCCGCTCTACTTCGAGGGCGACCGGCTCGCCGTGTATCGCGTGCAGGAGAACCGCGCGGGCGGCGAGCTGGGCGTGAACCTCGGCGTCAACGCGCAGGCGACCGCCGGCTGGGTGGAGCGGCGCATCGGCGCGGTGCTCGACACCGGGCCGGATTCCTTCTTCAACACCACGCAGGAGGTCGGGGGACCGACCGCCGCGCTGGTGCTCGACACCTACGACCAGCCGTTCTTCCCGACGCGCGGCATGCGGCTCGACGCCTCGTACTTCGACGCGCTGCACGCTTCCGCGGGATTCGCGCCCTATGCGAAGGGCGAGGTGCGATGGGGCGGCGCGATGTCACATGGAAGATGGACGTTCCTCGGCGGGCTCGAGGGGGGCACGACGTTCAAGGGCACGCTTCCGGTCGGCGATGCGTTCACGCTGGGCGGCCCGCGGCGCCTCACCGGATTCGCCAACGACCAGATGCTGGGCGGCGATTACTCGCTGGGACGCCTCGAGGCGCAATACCGGTTGAGCTACGCCTCGCCGCTCTACGGCCTCACGCTGCTGGGCGGCGTGATGGCGGAAGCGGGACGCATGAGCAAGCCCTTCACCGAGACCGCCCTCGACGGCTGGCAGCGCTCGTTCAGCGCGTACCTCGCCGCGAACACGTTCCTCGGACCGGTGTACATCGGCGTCGCCGAGGCGAAGCACGGCAAGGCGCGCTTCTACCTCTTCATCGGCACGCCTTGAGCGTTGGCGAGTGATGCGGGTGAAAGGCGGGAAACGCAGATAAACGCAGGAAGCCGCAGATGAACGCGGCAAACCATGGGAGGATTATTCAATCGAGTTGTGACGTTCGTGCATGATCGCCATCAAAACTCTATTCGCCTTTACCGCGTTCATCTGCGGCTTCCTGCGTTCATCTGCGTTCCTGGACTTTGGCTTGAATCACTCCTCACCGTTCGAGGCCCGCGCCGCAGGACCAGCAAAGGTCGAACGACGATGGGTTCTCCTCCCCGCAAGCGGGGCACGTGCGCGGCGGGCCGCCTGGCGAGCGCAGGAAGGCGTCGATGATCGCGCGGGCGCGCTCGGCATCGCGCGCGTGCTCGACCCACACCTGCGGCAGGCTCGCGTCGATGGGAAGCTCTCCCGCGAGGCTCGAGGCGTTGGCGTTGAGCACGCGCGCGCGGATGCCGCGATGGGCGAGGAGGTCCACCAGCAGGTGGGCCTCGGGCAGGTTCGTCGCGGCATGGACGCGCTTCATGAACGCATTATGGTGGAGGCGAGGCGATGGCGGTCGAGCACGTGAAGGCCTGGCAATGCATCGGCTGCGGGCGCATCGAGGCGCCGCAGGAATGCGTCGGCGTGTGCGAGTTCAAGCGGCTCGAGATGGTCTACCTCTTCGAGCACGAGCAGGCGCTCGCCGCGGAGCGCGCGAAGTGCGAGCGGCTGGAGGCGCTGGTGCGCCGCCTCGCGCGCATCACGCCGCGCGCGGGGGAATTCGAGCGCACCTGGCGCGCGCTGCAGGATGAGGCGCGCCAGGCGCTCGCCGCGGTCGAGCCGTCCTAGAACCGGTACGACAGCAGTCCGCTGAAGCCGTCCTCCTTGATGCCGGAGCGGTTCGTGACGTTGTAGTACGCGAGGCTCACGCCGATCCGCTCGGCGATGAACCCGTTGATGCCCACCGACGTGGTCACCGAGTCGCGGTCGGCGGAGTAGGCCGGGATGTCGTAGCTGTTGCCGGTCGCCGCGAGCGAGAGCGGCATCGCGGTCACGAAGCGCGTGTCGTCGCGCCGCTCGCGGTCGGCGGTGACGCGCACCCACGGCGTCCAGCGATCCAGCTCGTAGGAGGCGCGCACCCCGCCGCTCCAGAGCTCCGAGTGGCGCGATTGCTCGGCGATGTGCAGGTTCGCCGCGCCCGCGCCGCTCTCGTCGAAGCCGTTCACCGTGACGTTCTGGAAGTTCACCGACACCGTGGGGCCGATCGCGAGCCGGCCGAGGTGGAAGTCGTAGCCCGCGCTCAGGAACCCCGAGCCGTTGGAGCCGTCGGTGCTCGCGGTCGCGGTGCGCACCTGCGGACCGAGCACGATGTTGCGGCGCATGTCGCGGAAATCGATGTTCGAGACCGAGAAGACGCCGGTGCCGTAGAAGCCGCCGTAGTGCAGCGCCCCGAAGAGCGAGAACACGTTCTCGCGCGTGCGGAAGCTGCCGCCGTCCGCGCCGAAGTCGCCGTCGGCGCGGTCCTGCCCGAACGCGGCGCCGATGGTGAACGCGTCGGAGGCGCGCATCGTGACACCGACGCTGAACGCCGAGAGGTCGTTGCTCACGCCCGCCGTGCCGCGGCCGGAGTCGATGTCGTAGCTGCCGCCGTTGCCCGAGGCGAAGACCGAGAGCTTGCCGACCGGCGCGTCGCGCCCGGTGAGCAAGCCATCGTTCAGCGTCCGCACATGCGCGGCGCGCGAGGCGAGCGGCGCCTCGGCGAGCAGCGAATACTGCGTCGGCCCCTCGATCATCGATTCGGCGAACTGCGCGACGATGGCATGCGAGGCCGTGGTCGGATGCACCGAATCGGCGAAGAGGAACGTCTGCGCGGCGTCGGGCGCGACGAGGTTGGTGGGTCCGCAGAACTGCGAGCTCACCGTCGAGGCCGTGGTGATCGGCGGGAACGCCCCGCACGCGAACGACGTGATGTTGGTGAAGCCGAACGCGGCCGGGTTCGCGGCCACCTCGGTGTAGAGCGCGAAGGTGTCGACCGGGATCGCGCGGATGCCGGCCGCCGCCAGGCCCGAGAAGAGCGTCGTGTTGTAGCCCGCCGAAAGCTGCGTCACCGCGGAGGAGGCCGGGTTCGTGGCGAACGCCGGCGTCGCGCCGATGTTCGGCAGGTTGAAGACCAGGATGTAGCGCGCGCCCGCCGAGCGCAGCCGCGCGACCTGGCCCACCTCGGCGGTGGCCGCGCCGAGCACGTTCGCCTGCAGCGTCGCCTGGTCGATGGCGCCCGCCTGCAGCGCCGCGAGGTTCTGGAAGATGTCGTTCGCGCCCGCCCACACCGTGTACAGCGCGTTGGGATCCGCCTGCCCGCCGTTGGAGGCGAGGTACTCGTCGATCTGCGTGCTCACCGGGCGCTGCGCGCTCCCGGGCGGCGTGGAGGCCGAAGGTTGCGTCACGCGCGCACCGCCTTGCGCGAAGATCGTCCCGCCGGCGTTGCTCGCCGCGGGCGTGATGCCGTAGAACTCGGACACCAGCTCCGCCCAGATCGGTCCCGGGTTGGTGGTGAAGCGGCCGAGCGTCGCGACCACCTGCGGCGGCAGGCCCAGGCTCGCGAGGAACGGGCGGTAGTAGCCCGCGTCCGAGAGGCTGTCGCCGAAGACCACGACGTTGCTGAACTGCGCCGCCTGCGTCGAGGGCGCGGCGAGGCCGGCCGCGCCGGCGAAGAGCGAGAGCAGCAGGGCGGGAAGCAGGCGCTTTTGGGGTCGCATCGTTCCTCCGGGAAGGTCTTGTGAGGGCGGCGCTATCTTAGAGGAAATCGGGGACAGACCCCCATTTTGCGGGCGGGAGGCCGCTCCCGCGGCGTGCGGAAAATGGGGTCTGTCCCCGATTTTCCTCAATAGACGCGGCGCACCAGGTGCGCCTCGTGCAGCATGTGCGTCGCGATCTCCTCGATCGACTTGGTGGTGGAATCGAGGAACGGGATCTGCGCCTGGCGCATGAGCTTCTCCGCGGCGGCCACCTCG
>JAICTR010000470.1 GCA_025936275.1 Burkholderiales bacterium | reverse complement strand
TCGTCGCGCAGGCGCGCGTTCATCACGCAGTTCAACGCGACGCCGCCCGCCATGCAGAGGTTCGCGAGGCCCGTCTCCCGGTGCAGCCAGCCGATCATGCGCAGCACCGTCTCCTCGAGCACCTTCTGCAGCGAATGCGCGATGTCGAAGTGGCGCTGCTCCATCGGAGCGCCGCGCAGCCGCGCCGGGCCGAAGAGATGCGCGAGGTCGGCGCGCTCCACCGCGTAGTTGCCCTGGTCGTCCACGCGCACCAGGCGCCGGAACGCATCGACGTGGCGCGGCTCGCCGTAGGAGGCGAGCGCCATCACCTTGTACTCGTCGGACGAATGCAGGAAGCCCAGGTAATGCGTCACCTGCTCGTAGAGAAGGCCCAGCGAGTGCGGCAGGTCCACCTGCTTGATGCGCCGGTAGCGCCCACCGCGGAACTCGCCGTAGCTCGTCGTCACGTGCTCGCCGCGGCCGTCCATGGTGAGCACCGCGCTTTCCTCGAACGGCGCGGCGAGGAACGCGCTCGCCTCGTGCGCGAGGTGGTGCTCCACGTAATGCCAGAGGTACGGGCCGTCGTGCGCGAGGCCGCGGAAGCGATCGCCGAGATGGTGCGGCGCACCGTCCGCCAATTGCCGCGGCGCGCTGTTCACGTACTGCAGGAACAGCGGATCCAGCCGCGCATCGCTGCCGGCGAAGAGCTCGGGGCGGAACGAGTAGGCGACATGCTCCACATCCTTCATCTCGATCCCCGCCTCGCGCAGGCAGTAGTCGATGGCGTGGAATGGAAGCTGCCAGGTGGTGAACGGCACCGGGCGCTTGCCGTGCTTCACGTGGGTGAAGCGCTCGTCCTCGGCCGCCGCGACCACCACGCCGTCCTTCACCAGGCACGCGGCGTCGTCGTGATAGGCGGCGTTGATGCCCATCGTGTACATGCTTCGCTCCTTCAGGCCGCGCGGCGGATGCGCCGGTCGACGCGATTCCACACCTCGCAAGCCGCGGCGACCACGCTCTCCACCGGAATGTCGAGGCACGCGTTGGTGCCGTGCGGGCAGACGCTCCGGTAGCAGTTGCGGCACGGCACGTCGCGCGAGAGCACGCGATGCGGCACGAGCCACGGCGTGTGCTGCGGATTGGTGAGCGCGTAGAGATCCACCACCGGCGTGCCCACCGCCGCCGCGAGGTGCACCGCGCCGGTGTTGTTGGAGATGAGGAGCGGCGCCTCGGCCATCAGCCCCGCGAACTCGGCGAGATCCAGGCGTCCGGCGAGCGAGCGCGCGGCGGGACCCGCGAGGCGGCGCACGCGCTCGCAAAGCTCGCGCTCCGCGGCGCCGCCGGTCACCGCCACCTGGCAGCCCAGGACCTTCGCGAGCTCGAATGCGACGCGCGCGAAGCGCTCCGGATCGTAGCGGCGCGAGGCGGCGGTGGCGCCCGGATGCAGCGCGATCCACGGCCGGTCGGGGTCGATCCCCGCCTCGGCGAGCCTCATCGTCGCGCGCATGCGGTCCTCGGCGCCGACGCGAAACGAGAGCCGCTCGTCCTCGGTGCGCGCGCCCACCGCCGCGACGAGGTCGAGCTGGCGACGCACCTCGTGGCGCACGCCCGTCTCGGGCTCCGTCTCGCGCACCCAGTCGGTGAGCAGGTGGTAAGGGTTCTCGCGGCAATGCGCGAGGCGCAGCGGAATTCCCGCGAGGTGGCAGAACATCGCCGCCGGAAGCGGGCTCTGGCTGTACACCGTGAAGATCACCGCCGCGTCGAAGCGCCGCGACTCGAGCGTCGAGCGCATCGCGAGGTCGGCGTAGGGAAGCGTCGGCTGCGCGAGCTTCATCCACGGCGCGTCGTACGCGATCACCGAATCGATCTCGGGAACGTGCGGCGCGGCGATCGCGCCGCCGTGCGAGGCGAGGAGCGTGATATGCCGGTCGGGCGCCGAGCGCTTGAGGGCACGGATCGCCGGCGTCGTCATCAGCACGTCGCCGAGGTTGTCGAGGCGCACGCAGAGGATGCGGCGCGCGTCCTGCCAGCCGCTCACGGCGCATCCTCCTCGGTTTCCTGCAGCGCCGGCGCGCGCGCGGCATGCATGATCGCCTCGGCGGCGCCGAGGAGGTCCTTCGCGACGATGTCGGGCTCGCGTAGCGCGCCGCGTTGCCATTCGGTCTCGCTCCCCACGTCGAGGAGCACGGTGCGGCAGCCGGCGCGCTTGCC
>JAICTR010000162.1 GCA_025936275.1 Burkholderiales bacterium | reverse complement strand
GAGCTTTTCGGCACGTCCCTCTGGTTCAGCGCCAATGCGGCGTTCGACGACCTCGCGCGGGCTTGGAGCCTGGGGCCTTCCGACCTCGGCACGCTCACCATCGCCGTGCAGTCGGGCTTCATCGCCGGCACGCTGGTCTTCGCGCTCACCGGTTTCGCCGACCGCTTCGCCGCGAGCCGGCTCTTCGCCGCCTGCGCGCTCCTCGGCGCGGCGGCGAATGCGCTCTTCGCGTTCGCGGCGCACGGGCTCGCCAGCGCCGCGCTGCTGCGCTTCGCGGTCGGCTTCTCGCTCGCCGGGATCTATCCGATCGGCATGAAGCTCGTCGTGAGCTGGGAGCCGCGGCGCTCCGGCGAGGCGCTCGCGTGGCTGGTCGGCATGCTCACCTTCGGCACCGCGCTCCCGCATGCCGTGCGCGCGGGCGGCGCGGGCTGGCCGTGGCAGTGGGTCGCGATGTCCTCGTCGCTTCTCGCGCTGATCGCGGCGGCGGCGATCGCGATGCTCGGCGACGGGCCGCATTTGCCGAAGGGCGCGCGCAGCGTGCCGAGGGGCGCGGTGATGCACGTGTGGCGCATCCGGGCCTTCCGCGCCTCGGCGCTCGCGTACTTCGGGCACATGTGGGAGCTTTATGCGCTCTGGACCATCACGCCGTTCCTGCTCGCCATGGCGATGCCGGAAGGCGAGGCGACGGCGGTGCGGCTTTCGGCGTGGTCGTTCCTCGTGATCGGCATCGGCGGGCTCGGATGCATCGCGGGCGGCTTCCTCGGTCGACGTTACGGCGCCGCTGCGGTCGCCGCCGCGGGCCTCGCCGGATCGCTCGCATGCGGCGTGCTGTTTCCCTTCGTCGCGCCGTTTCCCACGGCGGCGCTCGCGCTCATGCTCGCGTGGGGCGTGACGGTCGTGATGGACTCGCCGCAGTTCTCGGCGTTGTCCGCGCGCGCGTGCCCGCCGGAGCTCGTGGGGAGCGGCCTCGCGATCCAGAACAGCATCGGGTTCGCGATCACCCTCGTCTCGATCGCGCTGGCGGCAAGCTGGATCGACGCATGGGGCGCGCGGATCGCGTGGCTGCTGGTTCCGGGGCCGCTGCTCGGTCTCGTCGCGATCGCGCCGCTCGTCAGGCGGCCGGGCGAGCGCCACGTGAAGAGCGCGGGTTGATCCATCTCGTGTTCCCAGGACCATCGAGCATGCCGTTGCCCGCCTCGCGCTGGAGGACATTCGCGGCATGGATGACGGGTTGAGCGGCCGCGCGCTACCATCGGCTCTCGGGTAGCTCACCGCGCGAGCCTCCCACCCGGTAGCCTCGAGCGCTTTCTTCACCAGGGAGCGCTCCGGGCGACCGGAGCGAAAGCGCGATGGACATGGGAGCGCAGGCGCTCGCCGTGGCGGAGCTCACGGCCGCGCGGCGCAAGCCTCGGGCAATGGACCGCACGGAACGGTTCTACAAGATCGACCACATGCTGCAGTCGCGCGGCCGGGTGAAGGTGCGCGAGTTCCTGGACGAGCTCGGCGTCTCGCTCGCCACCTTCAAGCGCGACCTGGAGTACATGCGAAGCCGCCTTAACGCGCCGATCGTCTGGGATCGCGATGGGGAGGCGTACCGCTTCGAGGAGGGCCGCGCCGGCAAGGGTCCGAAGTACGAGCTGCCCGGCCTCTGGTTCAGCCCCAGCGAGGCGCTCGCGATCCTCACGCTCGAGCACCTGGTGGAGGGCCTCGAGCCGGGACTCCTCGGCGCGCACGTGAGGCCGCTCAAGGCGCGCCTCGCCGCGCTCCTCACCGCGGGCGAGCATTCGCTCGACGAGGTGCGCCGGAGGATCCGCGTGATCCCCTTCGGAGCGCGCCACCACCAGCCGAAGCACTTCGAGGTCGTGGCGACGGCGGTCCTCGGCCGCCAGCGGCTGAAGCTCACCTACTGGAACCGCACCAGGGACGAAACCACCACGCGCGAGCTCTCGCCGCAGCGGCTCGTGCACTACCGCGGCAACTGGTACCTCGATGCGTGGGATCACCTGCGCGAGGACCTGCGCACCTTCGCGGTCGATGCGGTACGCGGCGTCGAGATCGTGCCGGGCCGGGTCAAGGATGTGCCGGAGGCGGAGCTCGACGTGGTGCTCGCGAGCGGCTACGGCATCTTCTCGGGGAAGAAGGTGCAATGGGCGACGCTGCGCTTCACGCCGCAGCGCGCACGCTACGTCGCGTTGGAGGAGTGGCACCCGAAGCAGCGCCTGCGCACCGAGAAGGGCGGAAGCCTCGTGCTCGAGGTGCCGTTCAGCTCGGAAAAGGAGCTCGCGATGGATGTGCTCAAGCACGCGCCGGACGTGGAGGTGGTGAAGCCGCCGGCGCTTCGCGAGGAAGTCGCGCGGCGCGCGGTGGAGATGGCGCGGCGCAATTCGTCGAAGGCGGATTGAGTCCACGCGTCGCCGTGCCACGCACGGTCATCCGCCGCCCTTGCCGGCCGTTGATGAAGCAATGCCCGGCGGACGCGCAGGTGCTTTCCGGGCCGGGCGCTCACGATGGAGGCGTTTCTGCGCAGCGAGGAGCCGCCCCCTGCGGCGCATTCCCCACGCACGACCTATCGAGCGCGCGCGAGGAAGAGCGCGCGGCCGCACGCAAAGCCGCGGCGCTGACGCCCCATCGGCACAAGGCCCGCTGTCGGATCATTCCTACAGCGCCGCTTCGAATCGCTCTCTATAGTGTCTGATTCCTCGGGAGAAGCGATGGACCAGAGCGCCGTCTCGCGCACGGCCACCGGAATCGGCGGGCTCGATGAAATCCTGTGCGGCGGCTTCCTCGCCAACCGCATGTACCTCGTGGAAGGCAGCCCGGGCGTCGGCAAGACCACGCTCGCCATGCGCTTCCTCCTCGAGGGCGTGCGGCGCGGCGAGCGCGTCCTCTACGTGGCGCTCTCCGAGACGCGCGACGAGCTGGAGGAGGTCGCGCGCTCGCACGGCTGGAGCCTCGAGGGCGTCGACATCGTCGAGCTCTCGCAGGTGGAGAACCTCTTCAACGTCCGCGCGCAAAACACCCTCTTCCAGCCCGCGGAGATGGAGCTCGCCGGCCTGGCGGGCCTGGTGGTCTCGGAATTCGACCGCGTGCGTCCGGCGCGCATGGTGTTCGATTCGCTCTCGGAGATGCGCCTCATGGCGCAGAGCCCGTTGCGCTACCGGCGCCAGATCCTGGCGTTCAAGCACCACTTCGCCACCGGCGACTGCACCGTGCTCCTCCTCGACGACCGCAGCGCGAGCGGCCAGGATGCGCACGTGCAAAGCATCGTCCACGGCATGCTCGCGATGCAGATCGTGCCCCTCAAGTTCGGCATCAACCGGCGCTTCCTTTCGGTCGCGAAGATGCGCGGCTCGGTCTTCCGCGAGGGCAACCACGATTACGTGATCGAGCGCGGGGGCATCGAGGTGTTCCCGCGCCTGGTCGCCGCCCACCACGGCGCGCGCCTGAGCGCCGAGCTCTTCCGCAGCGGCAACGAAAGGCTCGACGCCCTCTCCGGCGGCGGCTTGCACGCCGGGACCGGCACGCTCTTCATGGGCCCGGCGGGAAGCGGCAAGTCCACGATCGCGAGCATGTTCGCTGCCCAGGCGGCGCGGTCCGGCCATCGTACGCTCTACTTCGCTTTCGACGAGGCGGTCGCGACGCTCGTGCAGCGCGCGGAGGACATGGGGCTCGGCTTCGGCGCGTCGATCGAGTCGGGCAGGCTGCGCGTGCGCCAGGTGGATCCCGCGGAGATCGCCCCCGGCGAGCTCGCCAACGAGATCGTGAAGGCGGTGAACGAAGGCGGCGTCCGCATGGTGATCCTCGACAGCCTCAACGGCTACGTGAACTCCATGCCGCAGGAGGATTATCTGCACCTGCACCTGCACGAGCTCCTGAGCTACCTCAACCAGCGCGGCATCTGCACCATCATGATCCTCGCGCAGCACGGGCTGGTCGGCGCGATGGGCGCTCCCGTCGACGTGAGCTACCTCGCCGATACGGTGCTCCTCACGCGCTTCTTCGAGGCGCGCGGCGCGATGAAGAAGGCGGTGTCGATCATCAAGAAGCGCAGCGGCGCGCACGAGAACACGATCCGCGAGCTGAGCATGACGCCGCATGGCATCGAGGTCGGCAAGCCGCTGGTCGACTTCGAGGGCGTGATGACCGGCGTGCCGCGCTTCCTCGGGGGCCAGCTTTCGACCGGTTCCGAGCGGGGTTGAGCCCTGGACGCATGAAAGTCCTGGTCGTCACTCCCAACGAGGCGGACGGCGCCACCGCCCGAGCGATCCTCACCGGGTCGGGCGTCGAGGCCGAGTGCTTCACGAGCCTCGCGCAACTCGCCCCGCTCGTCGCGACCGACATCGGCTGCGTGGTGCTGGTGGAGGAGGCGCTGGTCGAGCCGGACGTGCAATCTCTGCAACAGAGCCTGCGGTCCCAGCCCCCGTGGTCGGACCTGCCGCTGCTCCTCGTCGCCGCGGGCGAAAGCTCGCTCTCGGCGATGGTGGAGTCGATCTTCCCGGTCTCGGGAAACGTGACGGTGCTGCAGCGGCCGCTCCACCCGGTGAGCCTCGCGTCGGCGGTGAACGTGGCGCTGCGTTCGCGCGCGCGCCAGCTCCAGGTGCGCGACCTCCTCGCGCTGCGCGAGCGCGACGTGAAGCAGCGCGACGAGTTCCTCGCCATGCTGGCGCACGAGCTGAGGAACCCGCTCGCGCCGATCCGCAACGCCGTCTACCTCATGGGCACGCTGCAGTACGCGGACCCGCTGTTCGTCAAATGTCGCGCGATGATCGAGAAGCAGTCGCGCCACGTGACGCGCATGGTGGACGACCTCCTCGATGTCTCGCGCCTCGAGCTCGGCAAGGTGGAGCTCAGGCTGAAGCGCGTCGACGTGAACGAGTGCGCGGCCGCCGCGATGGAGGCCTGCGCGCCGATGACCCACGCGTACCGGCACGCGGTGACGCTGCGCCGCTGGCACGACCCGCTGCCGGTGTGCGCGGACCCCGTGCGCCTGGAGCAGGTCATCGGCAACCTGCTGGTGAACGCCGCCAAGTTCACGCCGGAGGGCGGCGCCATCGAGGTCGCCGTGCGCGCCGAGGAGGGCTGCGCAGTGGTGAGCGTCACCGACAACGGCGTCGGCATCCGCGCCGGGATGCTCGATTCGATCTTCGCGCTCTTCATGCAGGAGCCGGTCACGCTCGCGCGCACGCAGGGCGGCCTCGGCATCGGCCTCACGCTCGTGAAGCGGCTGGTGGAGCTGCACGGCGGCTCGGTGCGCGCCCATAGCGATGGCCTTGGATGCGGCGCGCGCTTCGAGGTGCGTCTGCCGCTCGCGGAGACGGAGGGCGAGCGGGAGGCGCCGCCCACGGACGGCGCCTCCCGCGGAATGTCCAAGCGGGTCCTGGTCGTGGAGGACGGCGCCGACACGCGCGAGTCGCTGGGGCTGCTCATGACCGCGTGGAACCACGAGGTGGTGTTCGCCGTCGACGGCCCCGAAGGCGTGGACCGCGCATGCGCCGTGCACCCCGACATCGCGTTGATCGACATCGGGCTGCCGGGCTTCGACGGCTACGAGATCGCGCGGCGCATTCGCGGCGAGGGAAGCGACTGGGCGCGCGGCGTGCGCCTCATCGCGCTCACCGGATACGGCCAGGCGGCCGACCGCGTGCGCGCCATGGAGGCGGGCTTCGACATGCACCTCTTGAAGCCGGTCGACCCCGAGAAGCTGCAGCAGGTGCTCGCCGGCTGAAGCCCTACCAGGACGCCGGATCCACGCGATAGAGGTTGCGCAGCTCCGCGTAGAGCGCGGGATGGATCGCCGCCATCTCGGCCGCGCGCTCGAAGAAAGTCTCGGAAGCCACCGCGAAGAATTCCGCGGGGCTCGTGGTCCCATAGAAGTGCAGCAGCGCGGGCTCGCCGAGCGCCGCCGCGTGCCGCAGGCCCGCGTATTCGGCGTGC
This sequence comes from Burkholderiales bacterium, assembly GCA_025936275.1. Taxonomy (GTDB): domain Bacteria; phylum Pseudomonadota; class Gammaproteobacteria; order Burkholderiales; family Usitatibacteraceae; genus Usitatibacter. The sequence goes on along the minus strand of JAICTR010000162.1, from coordinate 902 downwards.
ATCACGCTCGACCAGCGCGAGTAGCGGTCGCGGCGGCCGAGCCAGGGTGCGCCGTTGGCGAAGCCCTTCCACTGGTCGAGCTGGTGCGCGAACTCGTGGATCACCACGTTCTGCCCGTCGTGCGGGTTCGCGGCGCCCGCGAGCGCGTCTTCCCACGAGATCACCACCTGCCCGTGGCTCCACGATTCTCCGGAGCGCGTGGCGCGTTCCTCCTGCATGAGGCCCGGCAGGCCCGCCGGCCGCACGCCCTCCACGACGAACGCGGCGGGATACACCAGGATGTCGCGCACCTTCGGGAAGTGATCGCCGCGCCGCTCGAGCACCAGCAGGCAGGCCTGCGCGGCGATGACCAGCCGGATCTCGTCGGTGATGTCGAGACCCGCGCAGCCGATGAAGTGCTTGTCCGCGATGAAGACCTGGACCTGGCCTTCCAGCTCGCGGCGCAGGCGCGCGGGAAGGCGCCGCAGGAGCGGCACGCGCCTCTCGAGGATCGCGCGCCACGCGGCGGGCAGCGGCGTGCGGCGCAGGCGCTCGCGCCGGCGCCTGGCGAGGATCGGCTGGCCCACCACCCAGGCGACGAAGAGCGCGACCAACGCCACCGCGAGGAAAAGGGCCATGGAGCCCAAGTGGGTCCATGGCCCGGCGCTTTCAACGGCGGCGCCAGGCCGCCGCTTCGCGACGCCTTACATCGGCGTCATCACGAACACGCGCGGCTGCCCATCGAGCAGCCCGTTGCCGACGATCTGCCCGAGGTTGTTGATGCCCGCGGGAGCGGTGACCTGCCAGCCCGCGCCGCTCACCGGGTCGAGCAGCGTTTGCAGGTCGTACGCCACGCCCTGCTCCCACAGCACGTTGCGATCGGGGCCCACGTTCCACGTGCCCGGCTCGTCGTAGGCGCTGGT
>JAICTR010000350.1 GCA_025936275.1 Burkholderiales bacterium | reverse complement strand
TCGCCGTGCACGCTGCAACACGGCCTGCGCCTGAACGGCATCGCCGAATCGATCCTGCGCGACGCGGGGTTCACCCTGACGCCGGTTCCCGACGCGCACCTGTGCTGCGGTTCGGCCGGCACCTACTCGCTGCTGCAGCCCGAGATCTCGCGGCGCCTGCGCGACGACAAGGTGCGCGCGCTCGAATCCGGCGCGCCCGAGATCGTCGCCACCGCGAACATCGGCTGCCTCGCGCAGATCGAATCCGGCGCCGCGGTGCCGGTCGTGCACTGGATCGAGCTCCTCGACCGCCGGCTCACCGCGGGCTGACCGTCACGACGGCTCGTTGCGCGCGTAGACGATGAAAAGCTCGTTGCGGTCGCCGGGGCGCGAGCCGCGCCAGAACTCGGTCCAGTCCGGCGGCACGCGCGGCGTGCGCAGCGGCGTCGCCTGCACCAGCAGCGCATTGCAGCGCCCGGCGGCGGGATACTCGACCGGAATCATGCGCAGGTTCACGAAATAGTCGAGCAGCGCGCGCTGTGCGTCGCCCACGTTCTGGCGGGCGATGCAGCGGAAATGGGGCGGCAGGTTCGAGACCACCTTGGAGGCGAGCGCGCGGTAACTGCGCGCCTGGTCGATGAGCGGCACGCCGAGCGTCATCACCAGCATCCACACCATCGTTATGCCGGCGGTCCAGTTCACGAGCGCACGGCGCGTGGAGCGGATCGAGCGCGCCACCACGACCGCCCAGAGGAGCGTGAGCAGCGCCGCGAGCGCCACCGCGAGGAAGTTGAAGCGGTAGTGGTAGTCGGGGACCTCGCGGCGGATGAGCGCCGCGGCGAAGTCGGGCTGGCCGGTGAGCGCCGCGAACCACGCGAGCCAGAGCAGCGCGGCGAAGAGGAAGAAGGTCATCATGCCGAACCAGTCGAACGCGCCCGCCGCGCCGCGCGGCAGCGAGTCGATCTCGGCCACGCCCAGCATCGCGATGGGCAGCAGCAGCGCGATCGCGTCCACGTCGCGCGGCTGGGCGAACACCGACGCGGTGATCACGAAGGCGACGAACGCGGTGAGCGGCAGCAGCACCTCCTTGCGCGCGGCGAGGGTGCGGCGCGAGCGCCAGAGCGTCCATGTGGCGAGCGGAAGCGCCGGCCAGGCGTACCAGGGAAGGATGCGCAGGAAGTAGAGCACTTCCAGGTTCTCGCCCGTGGAGTCGTCCGCCCAGCGCGTCTGCGTCGCTTCATGCAGCCAGCCGTGCATCAGGGCGCTCGAGGAATGGTCGAGGAGCAGCAGCCAGCCGGCGACGAACGGCGCGGCACACACCGCCGCGAGCGCGAGGGTCACGGCGTAACGAGGCTTGCGCCAGGGGCTCGCGACGAGCGGCAGGAGGCCGGCGAGCATCACCAGCATCACGAGCGGCATGAAGCCGTTGCCGAGGAACGCGATGCCGATGCCCACCCCGACGGCGGCCCCGCCCGCCGCGGCCCGACGACCGCAGAGCGTGAAGCCGTAAAGCGCCACCGCCACGCCGGAGAGGCCGGCGAGCGCCGTGACCATCTCGTGCGCGCGGGCGAGGAGCCCCACGCAGCCGATGAAGAGCAGCACGCCGCCGCGCCCGGCGCGCTCGCCCATCAGCTCGCGGCAGGAAAGCGAAAGGAACGCGAGCGTCACCGCCATGAAGACGCCCGAGGCGAGGCGCGCGGCGTCGTGCAGCGGCAGGAGGCCGCCGAACGCCTTCACGAGCGTGGCGGCGGCCCAGAGGTAGAGCGGCGCATGGCCCAGCGTCGGCTCGCCGGCGATGCGGAAATCGACCCAGTCGCCGGTGCGCAGCATGTCGATCACCGCGCCGAAGGTCGTCGCTTCGTCGACCTTCCACGGATCGTGGCCGACGAGCCCCGGCAGCAGCCAGGTCGCGCAGATCACGAGGAAGAGGATCGTCTTGAGCGGCGTGGGGGCGCCGTCGTAGGCGATCCTTCCCCAAAGCGGCTCGGTGAGGCGCGCGGTCATGGTGCGGTCATTCTAGACGGCAACAAAAAAGGCAGCCCGAAGGCTGCCTTCCTGGTGTGCGCGCCGTGGCCTACTCGGCGGCCTTGGCGGAGTTGCCCTTGCGCGCGTAGCGCTTCTTGAACTTGTCCACGCGCCCGGCGGTATCCACGATCTTCTGCTTGCCCGTGTAGAACGGGTGGGACTCGGCCGAGATCTCGATCTTGTAGACCGGATACTCCTTGCCGTCCTTCCACTTGATGGTCTCGTTGGTCGCGACCGTGGAGCGGGTCACGAATCCGAAATCGCAGCTCGTGTCGAGAAAAACGACCTCACGGTAATTGGGGTGGATGCCTTCTTTCATGGATTTTCGCCTTGTTGGGGGCGCCGCCGAGGGGAGGATCCCCGGTTTCGGGCCCGAGAACCCCTGATTATCCGCGAAAAGATGAATCAAAGCAAGGGCTTGTTACAAACCATGCTGCGCGGCCAGATGCTTGAGCCGATTCGCTTTTTTGGCCCGGATCGTGCGGGATGGTTCCTTCGGGCGATGGTCCGGGTGACGTTTTTCGGCGCCCCTCGGGGTCGCGGCTACCCCTTCTTCATGGAGTTGAAGAACTCATCGTTGTTCTTGGTCGCCCTCAACTTGTCGAGCAGGAATTCGGTCGCCTCGAGCTCGTCCATGCCGAACAGGAGCTTCCGGAGGATCCACACCTTGGGCAGGATGTCCGGGCCGATCAGCAGCTCCTCGCGGCGGGTTCCGGAGCGGTTCACATTGAGCGAGGGGTAGATGCGCTTCTCGGCCATGCGGCGATCCAGGTGGATCTCCATGTTGCCGGTGCCCTTGAATTCCTCGTAGATCACGTCGTCCATGCGCGAGCCGGTGTCGATGAGCGCGGTCGCGATGATGGTGAGCGAGCCGCCTTCCTCGACGTTCCTCGCCGCGCCGAAGAAGCGCTTCGGGCGCTGGTGCGCGTTGGAATCCACGCCGCCGGTGTGCTCCTTGCCGGAGGCCGGCACGACGGTGTTGTAGGCCCGCGCCAGGCGCGTGATCGAGTCGAGCAGGATCACCACGTCCTTCTTGTGCTCGACCAGGCGCTTCGCCTTCTCGATCACCATTTCCGCGACCTGCACGTGGCGCGTGGCCGGCTCGTCGAACGTGGAGGCGACCACCTCGCCGCGCACCGTGCGGCTCATCTCGGTCACCTCCTCGGGGCGCTCGTCGATGAGCAGCACGATCAGCACCGCCTCGGGATGATTCGCGGTGATGGCGTGGGCCATGTGCTGCATCAGCACCGTCTTGCCGGCCTTCGGCGGCGAGACGATGAGGCCGCGCTGGCCCTTGCCGATCGGCGCGATGATGTCCAGGATGCGGCCGGTGAGGTTCTCTTCCGCCTTGATGTCCCGCTCGAGCTTCATCGCCTCGTCGGGGTGCAGCGGCGTGAGGTTCTCGAAGAGGATCTTGGTCTTCGCGTTCTCGGGCGGC
>JAICTR010000143.1 GCA_025936275.1 Burkholderiales bacterium | reverse complement strand
CTGTCCGGCGCCGGCGACGTTGAACACGGCGTAGCGATAGCTCCCGAGCCACTTCATCTCGCGGGCAAGGTCGGCGCCACGCTTCGCGTACACCATGAGCCGCGTGCCGGGATGGCGCGCGCGCAGCCGCTCGATCTCGCCGGCGGACGGCATGCGCGCGAGCCCGGAGCCGGCGAAGTCGCGCAGCACGAAGCTCGCGGCGACCTTGTCGGGTCCGGCCCCGCGGCGGATCGCGGGCTCGCCGCCGCACTCGAGCTCGAGCAGCGCCTCGAAGAGGCTGTAGCCGTCGACGCGCTCGAAGAGGTCGTAGAACTGGCCCGCGGCGCGCGGGTTGATCTCGATCAGGCGCGGCTCGCCGCTCGCCGGATCGATGCGCATCTCGACGTTGAACATGCCGTGGCCGAAGCCGGCGCCCTCGATCACGCGCAGCGCGAGCGCCTCGGCGCGCGCGAGCGCTTCCGGCGGCAGCGCCGAGGGATACTGGAAGCGCTGGAAGTGGTCGGTGCCCGGATACATCACCGAATCGACCGTGCCCAGCAGTACCGCCTTCCCGCGCCGCACGTAGCCGTTCACCGTCACCTGCGGCCCGCGCGCGATCTCCTCGCACACCATGGCCAGGGGATCCTCGCGGAAATCCGTGTGTGCGCGCATCACGTCGGCGAACGGCCGCACCAGCCGCTCGATGATGGCACGCTCGAGCATCCCGAAGGCCGCATGGCGGCCGAGCTCGGCGAAGGAATCGACGCGGCGCGCGAGCACCGAGAACGCCGCCTTCACCGGCTTCACGTAGAACGGGAACGGCAGCGGCACGTCGCTCGCGGCGCGGAAATCGCGGCGCAACAGCCCGTGGCGCAGGTTCGCCTCGGGCGCGATGCGATCGAAGAGCCGGCGCGCCTCGAGCTTGTGCTGGATGCCGACCACCGCCTGCACCGGCGGATGCGGAAGGCCCAGGCGTTGCGCGAGGAGCGCCGCGGTGAACGGCCCGAACTGCTCGTCGGAGCTGGTCACCGCGTCCACGCCGTCGCGCGCATAGCGCGCCGCGAGGCGGTCGACGAACGCGAGCGCATCGAACGTGAAGAGCCGCAGGTTGCCGGGAAAGCGGAAGAGGTCGAAGCCCGCGAAGCGGAACGCGTAGCGCGCGGCGATGCGCGGGTCAGCCGCCGCGGCAAGGTCCCACTCGTCGGGGAAGAGCACGAGGACGCGCCGCTGTCCGCTCACGAGAGGGTGTCCGCCCAGATGTTGCGCGCCCACTCGTCGGCGTAGCGCGCCTCCAGCTCGCTCATGGCGGGCGAGACGCCGCCCGAGCCGGGCACCGGCTTCATGGTGCGCTCGCCGAGGTCGTATTTGTGCACGGTGGCGACGTGCGCGGCGAGCGTCGCGGAGAAGTAGCTGTAGCAGGTGCTGGTGAGGGTCGGCGCCGGGTTGGGCGCCCCACCGTCGAGGAGCGCCGCCACCGCCGCCGCGCAGACCTTCGCCTGCGCGTTCGCCATGTGCCCGGACTTCGCCATCACCGGCGCGTGCTGCGTCGCATCGCCGAGGATGTGCACGCCACGCGCCGCGATCGATTCGTACGTGAGCCACTCCACCTCGCACCAGCGCCGGTTGGCGGTGATGAACGGGTTCGCGATCGCGCCGGCCTTCATCGGCGGCAGCACGTTCAGCACGTCGCCGCGCACGTCCTCGAGCTCGAGCTTCACGGTGCCGGTCGCGAGGTCCACGTCCACCGCCTTGCTGTTGGCGCGGTAGTCGACGATGCCGGCGTAGAGCTCGGCCCACGCGCGATGGAAGAGCGACGGCTCCGAGGCGATCTCGCCGTTGGCGTCGGCGATGAGGATCTTCGAGCGCGGCTTGGCGCGCCGGAAATACGCCGCCACCTGGCAAGCGCGCTCGTAGGGTGCCGGCGGGCAGCGGAACGGCGTCTCGGGAATCGCGATCACGAACACGCCGCCATCGGGCATCGCCTCGAGCGCGCGGCGCAGCTGGAGGGTCTCGGGGCCCGCTTCCCACGCGGCCGGGATGCGCGCGCGCACCGCGGGGTCGCGCGCCGCCGGCAACTCGTCCCACATCAGCTCGACGCCCGGGGAGACGATCGCGCGGTCGAAGCGGACCGCGTCGCCGCGCGCGAGGCGCACCTCGCGGCGCGACGCATCGACCGCGACGGCGCGGTCGCGCACGATGCGCACTCCGTGGCGCCGCGCGAGCGCGTCGTACGGAATCGTGATGTCGGCCATCGTCCGCGAGCCGCCCAGCACGAGGTTGGACACCGGGCACGAGACGAACGCCGGCCGCGGCTCGACGAGCGTCACGTCGATCGCCGGATCGAGCATGCGCAGGTATTTCGCGGCGGTCGCGCCGCCGTACCCGCCGCCGACCACCGCGACCCGCGCCTTGGGCCGCGCGGGCGGCGCCGCGGCGCAGGCGCCGAGCGCCGCGGCGAGGCCGCCCGCGCCGAGCTCGAGGAACCTGCGTCGTGTGGAGTGCATGGGCGGTTAACGCGACTGGCGAGCGAAATAATCCGCGAGCGCCGCGATCTCCGCCGCGCTGTAGCCCTTCGCGATCTGGTCCATGACCGTGGCGCGCCGGCGGCCGGCCTTGAAATCCTCGAGGAGCGCCGCGAGGGTCGCCGCGTCGCGCCCGGCGAGCGCCGGCAGCACCGATGCCGGCGCGGGATGGCCGTTCGTGCCATGGCACTGCGCGCAGTTCGCCGCGAGCGCGCGCACGCCGGAAGGGCTCAGGTTGGGAGAGGCGAAGCGCGCCGCCGAGGGCGATTGCGGAAACGCGCCGGGCGCGCCGGCGAGGGCGAGCAGGAGGGGCAGGAACCGGGCGCTGCGCAGGGCGATGGAAGCAGCCTCGCTGGGGTGATGTGCCAAGGATAGCGTATGCGCGCGGCGCCGCGCTCGCAAAAAAAACGCCCGCGCGAGGCGGGCGTCCGGTGCCTTCCCGCGCGGCTCAGGTGGATTCCACCGGCTCCGCGGGCTGCGCGTCCGATTGGTGGATGTCGAGGATCACCTGGCCGTTCGAATCGACGTCGATCGTCACCCTCCCGCCGTTGGCGAGCTTGCCGAACAGCAGCTCGTCGGCGAGCGCGCGGCGGATGGTGTCCTGGATCAGGCGCGACATCGGGCGCGCGCCCATCTGCGGATCGAAGCCGTTCTTGGCGAGGTATTTCTTGAGCTCCTCCGTGAAGAGCGCCTCGACCTTCTTCTCCGAGAGCTGCGCCTCGAGCTGCATCAGGAACTTGTCCACGACGCGCAGGATCACGTCCTCGTCGAGCGCCGCGAAGGACACGATCGCGTCCAGGCGGTTACGGAACTCCGGCGTGAAGAGCCGCTTGATCTCCGCCATCTCGTCGCCCGCCATGCGCTGCTGCGTGAAGCCCATGGCGTTCTTCGACAGGCCCTCGGCGCCGGCGTTGGTGGTCATCACGATCACGACATTGCGGAAATCCGCCTTGCGCCCGTTGTTGTCGGTGAGCGTGCCGTGGTCCATCACCTGCAGCAGGATGTTGAAGATGTCCGGATGCGCCTTCTCGATCTCGTCGAGCAGCAGCACCGAGTACGGATGCTTGGTGACGGCCTCGGTGAGGAGCCCGCCCTGGTCGAACCCGACATAGCCGGGAGGCGCGCCGATGAGGCGCGAGACCGCGTGGCGCTCCATGTACTCGGACATGTCGAAGCGGATCAGCTCCACGCCCATGATGAACGCGAGCTGGCGCGCGACCTCGGTCTTGCCGACGCCCGTGGGTCCGGAAAAGAGGAAGCAGCCGACCGGCTTCTGCGGGTTGCCCAGGCCGCTCCGCGCCATCTTGATCGCGGCGGAGAGCGCGTCGATCGCCTGGTCCTGGCCGAACACGGTCGCCTTGAGGTCGCGATCGAGGTTCTTCAGCGCGCTGCGGTCGTCGTTGGAGACGTTCCTCGCCGGCACGCGCGCGATCTTGGAGACGATCTCCTCGATCTCGGGCTTGCCGATCACCTTCTTCTGCTTCGACTTGGGCAGGATGCGCTGCAGCGCGCCGGCCTCGTCGATCACGTCGATCGCCTTGTCGGGAAGGTGCCGGTCGTTGATGTAGCGCGCCGAGAGCTCCGCCGCGGTGGTGAGCGCGTTCGCGGTGTACTTCACGCCGTGGTGCAGCTCGAAGCGCGACTTGAGCCCGCGCAGGATCTCGACCGTCTCGGGGATGGACGGCTCGTTCACGTCCACCTTCTGGAAGCGCCGCGAAAGGGCGTGGTCCTTCTCGAAGATGCCCCGATACTCGTTGTACGTGGTGGCGCCGATGCACTTCAACGCGCCCGACGAGAGCGCGGGCTTCAGCAGGTTCGACGCATCCAGCGTGCCGCCCGAGGCGCTGCCCGCGCCGATCAGGGTGTGGATCTCGTCGATGAAGAGGATGGCGTTGGGGTTGTCGACCAGCTGCTTCAGCACCGCCTTCAGGCGCTGCTCGAAGTCGCCGCGATACTTGGTGCCCGCGAGGAGCGCGCCCATGTCGAGCGCGTACACCTGCGCCTTGGAGAGGATCTCCGGCACCTGGCCATCGATGATGCGCTTGGCGAGGCCTTCGGCGATCGCGGTCTTGCCCACGCCCGCCTCGCCGACCAGGAGCGGGTTGTTCTTGCGGCGGCGGCAGAGGATCTGCACCACGCGCTCGAGCTCCGACTCGCGGCCGATGAGCGGATCGATCTTGCCGTCGATCGCGAGCTGGTTGAGGTTCTGCGTGAAGCTCTCCAGCGCGCCGCCGGTCTGCGTCTCGGGCGCCTCCGTCTCGGTCTCGCCTTCCTCGCGCGAGCCGGGGGCCTGCGGGCTCTTGGTGATGCCGTGGGAGATGTAGTTCACGACGTCCAGCCGCGAGACGCCCTGCTGGTGCAGGAAATAGACGGCGTGGGAGTCCTTCTCGCCGTAGATCGCGACGAGGACGTTGGCGCCGGTGACCTCCTTCTTGCCGGAGGATTGAACGTGGAGGATGGCGCGCTGGATCACGCGCTGGAAGCCCAAGGTCGGCTGCGTATCCACCTCGCCGGTGCCCGCGACCGTCGGCGTGTGCTGCATCACGAAGTCGGAGAGCGCCTTCTTCAGCTCGTCGATCTTCGCCGCGCACGCCTTCAGCACCTCGGAAGCCGAGGGGTTGTCGCAGAGGGCGAGCAGCAGATGCTCCACGGTGATGAACTCGTGGCGCTTCTGGCGGGCCTCGACGAAGGCCATATGAAGACTGACTTCCAACTCCTGGGCGATCATGTTTCCTCCATCGCGCACTGCAGCGGATGCTGGTGTTGGCGCGAATATGCGGTTACCTGCTCCACCTTGCTCGAGGCGACATCCTTCGGATAAATCCCACAGACGCCGCGGCCCTCGGTATGAACTTTGAGCATGATCTGGGTAGCCCGTTCCCGCGGCAAGGCGAAGAAGAGCTGCAGCACCTCGACCACGAATTCCATCGGCGTGTAGTCGTCGTTGTACATGACGACCTGGAACATGGGCGGCGGCTTGGTCCGGGTCTCGCTCGGCTTGACGACCGTGGAGCCGCTGGATTTTTCGGCCATGGCGCGGATGGGAGGACGCTCGACGCGGTGAACCTCCGGATCCCTCTCGGGTGATGACGATCCAGAAGCTAATATGGACAAGCGCAGGGGCTTTTTCAAGACCCTTCAAGCGCTTGTGGACGCCGTTCGTCCGCCGGAGCATGCCGTGGAAGGCATGTTTTCGGCCCGCCGACGCGCTATTGACACTCCCCGGCGCCCCGCGTAAAAAGCGCCTTGGAGTTTGGTTTCAAGCATTTCGCATCGCCTTGTTAAGACGTGCGGGGCCTGGATCCGAACAATGTGCGGGACTCCACCCGTTTAACAAGAGGCAAGCAATCGCATGGCAACCGGAACTGTGAAGTGGTTCAATGACGCGAAGGGTTACGGGTTCATCACGCCCGACGACGGCAGCGAAGACCTCTTCGCGCATTTCTCCGCGATCCAGATGCAGGGCTTCAAGACCCTCAAGGAAGGCCAGAAGGTCTCCTTCGACGTGACGCAGGGCCCCAAGGGCAAGCAGGCGTCCAACATCCAGGCGGCATAAGAAAACACCATTTCAGGAAAGCCCCCGGACCTCTAGCCGGGGGCTTTTTCTTTGGGGCGCCGCGTGCGCTCACTGCATCGCGCGCTTGAGGCCCTGGTTCACCGCCTCCATGAACTCGTCGGTGGTGAGGAACGGATGGTCCGGGCGGATGAGGATCGCGAGATCCTTGGTCATCTTTCCCGATTCCACCGTATCCACGCACACCTTCTCGAGCGCCTTCGCGAAGTCCACCACGTCGGGCGTGCCGTCCATCTTGCCGCGATACGCGAGCCCGCGCGTCCACGCGTAGATCGACGCGATCGGGTTGGTCGAGGTGGGCTTGCCCTGCTGGTGCATTCGATAGTGGCGCGTCACCGTGCCGTGCGCCGCTTCGGCCTCGACGGTCTTGCCGTCGGGCGTCGTGAGCACCGAGGTCATGAGGCCGAGCGAGCCGTAGCCCTGCGCGACCGTGTCCGATTGCACGTCGCCGTCGTAGTTCTTGCACGCCCACAGGTAGCCGCCATTCCACTTGAGGTTCGAGGCCACCATGTCGTCGATCAGCCGGTGCTCGTACGTGAGGCCGGCGGCCTCGAAGCGCGCGCGGAACTCCGCGTCGTAGATCTCCTGGAAGATGATCATGAAGCGCCCGTCGTACACCTTGAGGATGGTGTTCTTGGTCGAGAGGTATACCGGGTACTTGCGGTCGAGCGCGTAGTTGAAGCAGGCGCGCGCGAAGCCGCGGATCGATTCGTCGAGGTTGTACATCGACATCGCGATGCCGGCGCCCGGCGCCTGGAACACCTCCTTCTCCACCGCCGGCCCGCCGTCCTTCGGCGTGAAGATGAGCTTGAGCGTCCCCGCGCCGTCGAACTTGATCTCGGTCGCGCGATACTGGTCGCCGAAGCCGTGGCGCGCCACGACCACCGGCTTGCTCCAGTGCGGCACGATGCGCGGCACGTTCCTGCAGATGATGGGCTCGCGGAAGATGGTCCCGTCGAGGATGTTGCGGATGGTGCCGTTGGGGCTGCGCCACATCTGCTTCAGGCCGAACTCCTTCACGCGCCCCTCGTCCGGCGTGATCGTCGCGCACTTGACCGCCACTCCGTGCTTCTTCGTGGCGTTGGCCGAGTCCACGGTCACCTGGTCGTCGGTCTTGTCCCGGTTCTCGACGGACAGGTCGTAGTACTTGAGGTCCACGTCG
>JAICTR010000065.1 GCA_025936275.1 Burkholderiales bacterium | reverse complement strand
TCGACCGGCGTCTCGGGATCGGGACGATGACAGAACACGAGGTCCACGTAGTCGAGCCTCAACCGCGCGAGCGAGGCATCGATCGCGTTCATGAGGTACTTGCGGTTGAGCGTGTTGCGTTCGTTGGGTCCCTCGCTGATGCCCCAGAAGAACTTCGTCGAGACGACGTACTTGAGGCGCGGCCAGCGAAGCTTCGACAGCACCTCGCCCATGATCTCCTCGCTCTTGCCGGCGGCGTACACCTCGGCGTTGTCGACGAAGTTCACGCCGGCGTCCCATGCCGCAGCCATGCATTCGCGCGCGGCCGACGTGTCGAGCTGGTTGCCGTCGGACACCCCCGAGCCGAACGCGAGCGCGCTCACCTTGCGGCCGGAACGGCCGAGACGACGGTATTCCATGGAGGAATCGGGAATGAACCGGGAAGGAAAGGCGTTCCATCATACTAGCGGCTGCCCATTCCCTTCCCGCGCCATGGAAAACCAGAAGAAGAACGTCGTGCTCCTCGCCTGCTGCCAGGCGCTGCTCCTCACCAACGCGGTGACGCTGATCTCGATCGGCGCGCTCGCGGGCTACGCCCTCGCCTCGGACAAGCGCCTCGCCACGCTCCCGCAGGCGGCGTACGTGGTCGGCGCGCTGCTGGGCACCATGCCCGCGTCGATGTGGATGCGGCGCGTCGGGCGGCGCAACGGCTTCCTCACCGGCGGCGTCTTCGCGCTCGCGGGGTCCACCATCGCCACCTATGCGATGGTCGCCTCGAGCCTCGCGCTGCTCTGCGTCGGCACGGTGCTCCTCGGCGTGTACAACGCGTTCGGCCAGTACTACCGCTTCGCGGCGGCCGACGCCTCGCAGAAGGACTTCAAGGCGCGCGCGATCTCGTACGTGCTCGCGGGCGGTCTCGTCGGCGGCATCGTGGGCCCGGAGCTCAGCAAGTTCACGCGCGGGCTCACGGCGCCGACGTACACGGCGTCGTACGCCTCGCTCTTCCTCTTCGCGCTCCTCGCGATGGCGATCGTCTCGCGGCTGCGCATTCCGCAAGCCCAGGACAGCGTGGCGCACGGCCCGGCGCGGCGCCTGGGGGAAATCGTCGCGCAGCCGGTGTTCCTGGTCGCGGCGAGCGTCGCGGCGCTGGGCTACGGGACGATGAACCTGCTCATGACCGCGACGCCGCTCGCGATGGGCTTCTGCGGCCTGCCGTACAACGCCTCGGCCACGGTGATCGCATCGCACGTGGTGGCGATGTTCGCGCCATCCTTCTTCACCGGCTCGCTCATCAAGCGCTTCGGCGTGCTCCACGTGATGCTCGCGGGCGTCGCGTGCATGTTCGCGTGCATCGGGGTCGCGCTCTCCGGCCAGCTCCTCGCGCATTTCTGGTGGGCGCTGGTGCTGCTCGGCATCGGCTGGAACTTCATGTACATCGGCGGCACGACGCTCCTCACCGAGGCGTATCGCCCCGCGGAGAAGGCGAAGGCCCAGGGCCTGAACGAGATCACCATCTTCTCGGTGCAGGCGATCTCGGCGTTCTCTTCGGGCGTGCTGGTGAACACCGAGGGCTGGCGCACGCTCAACTACGTCGCGTTGCCGCTGGTGGTCGCCGCGACCCTCGCGATCCTCTGGCTGGCGATCGGAATTCGACGTCCGAAAACGGCGAGCGGCGCTTCCTGAGCGGCGGATAATGGCGTCATGCTCCTCGACGCCGACCAATGCTACCGCGCGCTCTCCGCGCACGATGCGCGCTTCGACGGCCGCTTCTTCGTGGGCGTCGCGACCACCGGCATCTACTGCCGGCCGGTGTGCTCGGCGCGCACGCCGCGCCGCGGCAACTGCCGCTTCTTTCCGAGCGCCGCGGCGGCCGAAGCCGAAGGCTTCCGCCCGTGCCTGCGCTGCCGCCCCGAGCTCGCGCCCGGCCATGCGACCGTGGATGCCAACCGGCGCCTCGCGCGCGCCGCGGCCGGACTGATCGACGACGGGCGCCTCGGCGACGAGGCGCGGCTCCCCGAGCTCGCGCGGGCGCTCGGTGTCACGGACCGGCACCTGCGCCGCGTCTTCCGCGAGGAGTTCGGCGTATCGCCGGTGGCTTATGCGCAAACGCAGCGACTGCTGCTCGCCAAGCGCCTCCTCACCGATACCTCGCTTCCGGTGATCGAAGTCGCGATGGCGAGCGGCTTCGCGAGCTTGCGGCGCTTCAACCATCTCTTCCGTGCGCGCTATCGCATGGCGCCGGGGGAGCTGCGCCGTGCGGCGCCGGCGCTGCCGCGTGACCAGCTCGCGTTCGACCTCGCGTACCGGCCGCCCTACGACTGGGACGCGATGCGCGATTTCCTGGCGCTGCGCGCGACCGCGGGCGTGGAAGCGGTCGAAGGACGACGGTACCTGCGCACGGTGCGCATCGAGCGCGGCGGCAAGGCGCTCACCGGCTGGATCGCGGTGGGCCCGTCGCCCAAGGCTCGCGCGCTGCGCGTGGTGGCGAGCGCGGCGCTCGCGCCCGCGTTGCCCCCGGTGCGCGCGCGCGTGAAGCATCTCTTCGACCTCGCGTGCCATCCCGAGGAAGTGGCCGCGGTGCTCGGGCCCCTCGCCGCCGCGCATCCGGGACTGCGCCTGCCGGGCGCGTTCGACGGCTTCGAGATGGCGGTGCGCGCGATCCTCGGCCAGCAGGTGACGGTGAAGGCCGCATCCGCGATCGCATCGCGCCTCGCCGCGGCGTTCGGCGAGCCGATGCAAACGCCGCATGCGTCCCTCACGCGCACGTTTCCGACCGCCGAGCGCATCGCCGCGCTCGAGGCGTCCGAGGTCGCCGCGACCGGCATCATCGCCTCGCGCGCACGGGCGATCGTGGCGCTCGCGCGCGAGATCGCCGAAGGGCACCTCGCGCTCGATCCCACCGCCGAAGTCGATGCGACGCTCGAGCGCCTCATGAAGATTCCCGGCATCGGCCCGTGGACCGCGCAATACATCGCGATGCGCGCGCTCGCCTGGCCCGATGCGTTTCCGCATCCCGATGTCGCCGTGATGAAGGCGCTGGGCGAGACCGATCGCCGGCGCGCGGCCGACCTCGCGACGCAATGGCAGCCGTGGCGCGCGTATGCCGTGCTGCACCTTTGGAAATCCCTGGAGGCCTCCCGATGAACACCCATACCTACCTCGAATTCGACACGCCGCTCGGCACGATGCGCGCGGTGGCCGAGGGCGCCGCGCTCGCGAGCGTCGATTTCATCGATGCGCGCTATGTGCGACCGATCGCGGCCGATTGGCGCGAGGACGCGCGCTCGCCGCTCCTCGCCGAATGCGCGAAGCAGCTGCGCGAATATTTCGCCGGAGATCGCACGCGCTTCGACCTCCCGCTCGCGCCCGCGGGAACGCCGTTCCAGCAGCGCGTGTGGCGCGAGATCGCGCGCATCCCCTACGGCGATACGACGACCTACGCCCAGCTCGCCGCGCGCTGCGAGGCGCCCGGCGCGGCTCGCGCGGCGGGTGCGGCCACGGGGCGCAATCCGCTCGCGATCGTGGTGCCCTGCCACCGCGTCGTGGGAGCGAGCGGCGGGCTCACCGGGTACGCGGGCGGCCTGCCGCGCAAGGCGCGGCTCCTCGCGCTCGAGCACGCGCGCGAGGACGCGCTCGCTTGAGGCCCGCGGATCTCGCCCGCCTGGTCGCGCTCGGCGCGCTGTGGGGCGCGTCGTATCTCTTCATGCGCTACGCGGTGCCCTCGATGGGGCCGGTGCTGATGATCGAGGTGCGCGTCGCGATCGCGGGCCTCGTGCTCCTCGCCTTCGTGCACGCGACCGGGGGAACGATCGGATGGAAACGCCACTGGCGCGCGTACCTCTTCGTGGGCGCTGTCGGCGTCGCCGCGCCGTTCACGCTCATCGCGCAAGCGGTCACGGTGATCGACGCATCGACCGCCGCGGTGCTCAACGCGCTCGCGCCGCTTTTCGCGTCGATCGTCGCCGCGGTGTGGATCCGCGAGCCGATCACGACCGCGAAGATGGGCGGCATCGCGCTCTGCCTCGCCGGCACGGGGGTGCTGGTCGGATGGCAGCCGGTGCCGGTCACCTCGCGCGTGATCCTCGCCGCCTCGCTCTCGGTCGCCGCGACGGCGCTCTACGGCTACACGATCGTCTTCACCAAGGTGCGCCTGCGCGAGGCGAACCCGCTCGGCACCGCGGCGGGGACGCTCCTCATGGCCGCCGCCGCGATGCTGCCCTTCACGCCGGTCACGCGCGATTTCGCCGCGATCCCGGCCGGCGCCTGGATCGCCACCGTGGGACTCGCGCTGCTTTCCACCGCCGTCGCGTTCATCCTGTACTACCGATTGATCGCGGACATCGGCCCGGTGAAGGCGATCACCGTGACGCTGCTGGTGCCCGTGTTCGGCATGCTGTGGGGCGTGATGCTGCTGGGCGAGCCGCTCAGCGCGGGCCGCATCGCCGGATGCGCGATCATCCTCGCCGGATGCGCGCTGATCCTCGGCATCGTGCGGCTCCCGGCGCGCGCGACGACTTGACGATGGAGAAACGATGACGATCGAAGAGCACGTTTTCGAAACGCACCTCGAGTTTCCCGCCGATCCGCGGCAGAAGCTTCCCCCCGACGCCGACTTCTCGCGCGACCACCGCATGGGCGCGCCGGGACATCCGCCGATCGACGGCGCCCTTCCCGCGGTGTTCGGCGGCCACGATCGCGGCTACAGCCCCGAGGACCTGATGATCCTCGCGCTCTCGGAATGCCACTGCCTCACGTACCTGCGCCTCGCCGCGAAGAACGGCATCGCGATCAGCCGCTACGAGGATCGCGCGACGGGCCGCCTCGGCAAGGGCGCCTCCGGCATGACACAGTTCGCGGAAGTCGTGCTGCGCCCGCGGGTCACCGTGGCGCGCGGGACCGACGTCGCGCTCGCGAAGGCGCTCCACGAACGCGCGCACCACTACTGCTTCATGGCGAACTCGGTGAATTTCCCGGTGCGCAACGAGCCGGAGATCGTGGAGGGGTGATCGGCATTCGCCGAGTTACCCCGGAAAACGCAGATGAACGCAGGTAAACGCAGGCGCAGATGAACGCGGGAAAGCGAAAAATGTCGTAAATGACCGGGCAGAATCGAGTGTGCAGGCCTGCATTTTTCCCCCTTTTTGCCTGCGGCGTTCATCTGCGGCCTTCCGCGTTCATCTGCGTTCCTTGCCTTTCGCTCGCATCACTCTCTCCAATGGCCAATCGACTCGCGAAGGAAACCAGCCCCTATCTCCGCCAGCACGCGGATAACCCCGTCGACTGGTACCCCTGGGGGCAAGAGGCGCTCGCCGAAGCGAAGCGCACCGGCAAGCCGATCCTGCTCTCGGTCGGCTACTCGGCATGCCACTGGTGCCATGTGATGGCGCACGAGTCGTTCGAGGATCCCGCCATCGCCCAGGTGATGAACGACCTCTTCGTGAACGTGAAGGTGGATCGCGAGGAGCGTCCGGACATCGACCAGATCTACCAGGCCGCGCAGGCGATGCTCACGCAGCGCACCGGCGGCTGGCCGCTCACGATGTTCCTCACGCCCGACCAGGTGCCGTTCTTCGGCGGCACGTACTTCCCGAACAAGTCGCGCTACGGCATGCCCGCGTTTCCCGACCTCATCGCGAAGGTGCGCGAGTTCTACGACACCCATCCCGAGGAGCTCCGCCAGCAGGAAGCGCAGCTCTCGGCGGCGCTGCAGCGGATGCAGCCGCGCGCGGGCGATGGCGAGCCGGAGCTCACGCGCGCGCCGATCGACCTCGCCTTCGAGCAGCTCGCCGAGTCGTTCGATGCGCGCAACGGGGGCTTTCACGGGGCGCCGAAGTTTCCGCACGCCGAGACGATCGATTTCCTGCTGCGCTTCCACGCGACCGCGTCCGATGCGGCGTCCGGCAAGCGCGCGCTCGAAATGGCGACGCTCACCCTCACGCGCATGGCGCAAGGCGGCATCTACGACCAGGTGGGCGGCGGCTTCGCGCGCTACAGCGTGGACGCGACGTGGACCATCCCGCACTTCGAGAAGATGCTCTACGA
Organism: Burkholderiales bacterium; assembly: GCA_025936275.1. Lineage (GTDB taxonomy): Bacteria > Pseudomonadota > Gammaproteobacteria > Burkholderiales > Usitatibacteraceae > Usitatibacter. The sequence goes on along the minus strand of JAICTR010000065.1, from coordinate 4,165 downwards.
CAACGCGTGGCTGCTGCGCGTGTACGCCGACGCCTGGTCGATCACCCGCGAGCCGCTCTTCGCGCGCGTGTGCGAGGAGACGGTGGGATGGGTGATGCGCGAGATGCAATCGCCCGCGGGCGGCTACTGGTCCTCGCTCGACGCCGACTCCGAAGGCGAGGAAGGCAAGTACTACGTCTGGACCGTCGACGAGATCCGCTCGCTCCTCAGCAAGGAGGAGTTCGCGGTCGCATCGTACGCCTACGGCCTCGACCAGCCGCCCAACTTCGAGGGCCACGCTTGGCACCTGCGCATCGCCAATCCCGCCTTCACGCTCGAGCGCGAGGTGGGCCTGAACGAAGGCCAATCGCAGGCGTTGCTCGACGCGGCGCGCGAGAAGCTGCGCCTGGCGCGCGACAAGCGCGTGCGCCCCGGCCTCGACGACAAGGTCCTCACATCGTGGAACGCGATGATGATCGGCGCGATGGCGCACGCCGCGCGCGTCTTCGGCCAACCGGAATGGCTCGACTCCGCCCGGCGCGCGCTCGAGCACATCCGCCGCGAGATGTGGCGCGATGGGCGGCTTCTCGCGACGGCGCGCGACGGCCGCGCGCACCTCGATGCCTATCTGGACGACCACGCGTTCCTGCTCGCCGCGCTGCTGGACGTGATGCAGGCGCAGTTCCGCGCCGAGGACCTGGCGTGGGCGCGCGAGATCGGCGAGGCGCTGATGGAGCGCTTCCACGATCCGGCCGAGGGCGGTTTCTTCTTCACCGCCAACGACCACGAGCCGCTGATCGTGCGGCCCAAGCCCGGTCCCGACAACGCCACGCCTTCGGGCAACGCGGTGGCGGCATGGGCACTCAACCGCCTCACGTTCCTCACCGACGAGATGCGCTTCACGGAAGCGGCGCGCGATACCATCGGCCTTTTCATGCCGCAGCTAAGCCGCATGCCCTCCGCATTCGGCACGATGCTCGCCGCGCTCGAGGAGCAGCTCGACCCGCCCGATACGCTGATCCTGCGCGGCGCTCGCGATCGCTTCGGGCCGTGGCGCGAGATGCTCGACCCGGCGTACCTGCCCACGACCACGGTGCTCTTCGTGCCTTCCGAGGCCGCGGGCCTTCCGCCGCCGCTCGCCAAGCCCGCGACCGAGGCGGTGGACGCGTGGCTGTGCGAAGGCGCGATGTGCCGCGCGCCGATCCTTGATCCAGTTCAATTACGGAACGAGCTGGGCTTGGCGAAAATCGATGTCTCGGCCAAAGCCGCCCCACCCCACAGGAGCCTTTCATGAGCAAGCTGTCCCGCGCGATCGCCGGCTGCGCCCTCGCGGCCGCGTTCGCTTCGCCCGTCCTCGCCGCCGACCAGATGGCCCTCGCGCAGGAGAGCGGCTGCACCGCATGCCATTCCGTCGACAGGAAGATCGTCGGGCCCGCGTTCAAGGACGTGGCGGCGAAATACCGCGGCGACAAGGGCGCCGAGGCGCGCCTCATCAAGAAGGTCGAGCAAGGCGGCTCGGGCGTGTGGGGCCAGATCCCCATGCCGCCCAACACGCAGGTGAAGCCCGAGGACGTGAAGAAGCTCGTGGAGTGGGTGCTGTCGCTGAAATGACGGCGCGCTCGTGCCGTCATCCTCGAGTCATCGGGGATCCATGAAGGAAGAAAAAAGCCGGTTTCCAGACCGGCTTTTTTCTCGCCCGTCAAATTGACATGCCTCTCGCGGCGTCCCCATAATGCGCCCCTCTTCGGCCCCCGAGCCGAATCCTTCATCGCCGCAGGAGATTCGATGAAACGCTCGCACTCCCTCGCCATTGCCGTCGCCGCCGCCCTCGTGCTCGCCGCTTGCGGCAAGAAGGAAGAAAGCCCGAAGACCTCCGCGGAAACTTCCGCCGCAACCCCCGCCGCATCCTCCGAAGTCACCGTCACCATCGCCCACGCCGGACCGCTCACGGGCTCCATCGCGCACCTCGGCAAGGACGACGAGAACGGCGTGCACCTCGCCATCGACCAGGCGAACGCGAAGCACCTCACGATCGGCGGCAAGCCCGTGAAGTTCGTGCTCGACAGCGAGGACGACCAGGCCGATCCGCAGGTGGGCACCACCGTCGCGCAGAAGCTCGTCGATGCGAAGGTCGCCGCGGTGATCGGCCACCTCAATTCCGGCGTCACGATCCCCGCCTCGATCATCTACGCGAAAGCCGGGATCCCGATGATCTCGGGAAGCGCCACCAACCCCGCGGTGACCGAGCGCGGATTGAAGACCGTCTTCCGCATGGTGGCGCGCGACGACCAGCAGGGCCCCGCGATCGCCGCCTACATCGCGAACCAGCTCAAGGCGAAGAAGGTCGCGGTGGTGGACGACAAGACCGCCTACGGCGAAGGCCTCGCCAACGAGGTGGAGAAGACGCTCAAGTCGGACAAGGTGAAGATCGTCGGGCGCGAGCGCACCACCGACAAGGAAACCGACTTCAAGGCGATCCTCACCAAGATCAAGGCCGAGCGCCCCGACGTCGTCTTCCACGGCGGCATGGACGCCACCGGCGGCCCGATGCTCAAGCAGGCGCGCGAGCTGGGCATCAAGTCCGTGTTCGCGTTCGGCGACGGCGCGTGCACCGACCAGATGGCGACCCTCGCCGGCAAGGCGGCCGAGGGCATGGTGTGCTCGCAGGCGGGGCTGCCGCGCGAGGCCGCGAGCAAGGAGTTCGTCGATGCCTTCACCAAGCAGTACGGCGAGATCAAGCAGTACGCGCCCTATTACTACGACGCGACCAACGCCATCATCGAGGCGATGAAGAAGGCCGACTCGGTGGATCCGGCCAAGTTCGCGCCGGAGATCTTCAAAGTCTCCTTCGACGGCGCCACCGGGCACGTCGAGTTCGACGACAAGGGCGACCGCAAGGACGCCGAGATCACCATCTTCAAGCTCGTGAACGGCAAGGTGCAGCCGATCGCGATCGTCAAGAACGGCAAGGCGACCCCGTTCAACGCCGAACAAGGAAAACAGGGAGAGGGCCAGCCCGCCGAAACGAAGAAATAACAACACGAACAAGAACAGAAGAACGAATCCGCAGCGGGCTCGTCCCGCTGGAATGAACGGCACCTCCCGGTGCCGTTTTTTTTCGCCCGGCGGACGCGCGAACACTTAGAATCGCGCCCATGGACACCTTCCTGCAGCAGGTCGTGAACGGCCTCACGCTGGGTTGCGTCTATGCGATCGTCGCGCTCGGCTACACGATGGTCTACGGCATCATCCAGCTCATCAACTTCGCGCACGGCGAGATCGTGATGATCGGCTGCATGGTGGCCTTCTCCGTGATCGTCGCGCTCGCGCCCTCCGGCATGCCGCCGCTCCTGGTGGTGGGCATCGGCACGCTCGTCGCGATCCCGGTCTGCATGGGCGTGAATTACGTCGTGGAGCGCGTGGCCTACCGGCCGCTGCGCAGCGCCCCGCGCCTGGCGCCGCTCATCACCGCGATCGGCGTCTCGATCATCCTGCAGCACCTCGCGCTCCTCGTCTGGAGCCGCAACATCATCGCCTTCCCGCAGATCATCGACCTGCATCTGTTCCACCTGGGCAACTCGCCCACGGCCGCGACCATCTCCAACGTGCAGGTCGTGATCATCCTCACGTCGATCGTGATGATGGCGGGGCTCCTCGCGCTCGTGTACCGCACGAAGATCGGCATCGCGATGCGCGCCACCTCGCAGAACGCGCAGGTCGCGGGCCTGATGGGCGTGGACGTGAACAACGTGATCTCGTTCACGTTCATCGTCGGCGCCGCGCTCGCCGCCGTGGCGGGCGTCATGGTCGGCACCTACTACGGCATCGCGCACTACCAGATGGGATTCCTGCTCGGCCTGAAGGCGTTCTCCGCGGCGGTGCTGGGCGGCATCGGCAACCTCGCCGGCGCGGTGCTGGGCGGCGTGCTGATGGGGTTGATCGAGGCGCTCGGCGCGGGATACGTCGGCGATTACACGAATGTGTGCTTCCTCAACCAGTGGCTGCCGGGTTTCGCCGACGTGTGCGCACGCAGTCCCGAGGCGAGCCTCTTCGGCAGCAACTACAAGGACGTTTACGCGTTCATCGTGCTGATCCTGGTGATCGTGTTCCGGCCTTCGGGGCTGCTCGGCGAGCGCGTCGGCGACCGGGCTTGATCCTGCGTTATAGGTGACACACGAAAGGCTTG
>JAICTR010000018.1 GCA_025936275.1 Burkholderiales bacterium | reverse complement strand
AGGCGTGCTCGGGCCGAATCTCGCCGTTGCGGATCAGCAGCGCGCCGAGCGAGCGGAACGGATGGCCGTTCTGGTCCGCGTAGCCGACGCGGATGCGCTCACCACCCGGAAGCTCGACCTGGCCCGAGCCCTGGATGTGCAGGAAGAAGTCGTCGATCTCGTTGTCCACCCACACGATCTCGTGGCCGGCGAGGAGCGACGGATCGGAATCGATGTCGCCGCGCGAGTAATACGGCACGACGCGATTTCCCTCGAGCCGCCCGCGCAGGCGGCGATGCTTGAGGTCGGGGTACACCGCGGAGAGGTCGATCGTCAGCAGGTCCGGGGGACGACCGTAGATCGGATAGCGATAGCGCGCGGTGCGCGTGCGGCTGCCGTGCAGCAGGGGCTCGTAGTAGCCGGTCACCATGCCGATCGTGCCGCCGTCGGCGTTCACCGCGCGATAGGGATCGAACCACGACTGGAAATAACGCGCGAGGTCCGCTTCGCTCGCGGAGGGCGGTACGGCGAGCGCCGCTTCGCACGCCGCCTTCCATTCGTCGCGCTCGGCGAGCACGGTGCAGCTGCGCGCGAAGGCATCGAGCGAGGCGCGCAGCGTCTCGCGGCCCCAGTCGGGCAGCTCCGACCATGGCGCGAGTTCGAGCTTGCCGCGGTACTCGACGGCAGGTGGCGTGGGCGGGGTGGGCGGCGTCGGCGCGGGACACTGCGGCTGGGGCGCGGGCGGGCACACCAGCGGCGCCGTTTCGGCGGGCGCGGGCTTCGTTGCGGGCGCCGGCTGCGGCGTGACCGGCGGCTTCGGCTCGGGCGCCGTGCATGCGCCCGCCCATGCGAGGAGCGACGCGGCCGCGATCCCGCGCCAGCGATCGCGATGCCGGGTCAATGCAGGACGCGAGGGACGCTGAGGGTGAACTCGGGAATGCTCGCCTCAAAACGCGTGCCGTCCTCGGCGACGAGCTGGTAGCTGCCGCGCATGGTGCCCACCGCGGTGGGAATCGACGAGCCGCTGGAATATTCGAACGTATCGCCGGGCTTCAGGACCGGCTGCTCGCCGACCACGCCCATGCCGCGCACTTCCTGAACCTGGTTGTCCGCGTCGGTGATGATCCAGTGCCGGCTCACGAGCTGCGCGGAAATATTTCCGTTGTTCGTGATGCGGATGGTGTAGGCGAAAACATAGCGGTCTTCCTCCTCGTCGGACTGGTCGGGGAGGTACGTCGAGTGCGCGGTCACCGCGACACTGTATTTCTTGGCGTCGGGCATGGAACGGGGAGTCGGGCGCATCGAATCGATGGTAGCAGAGAATCGGCGGCGTCCAGGGAATCGACGTAGAATCGCGGGCGGTCCCACGCCGCGCAAATCTCCACCATGAAACCTCGCGAATTCCGCATCGCACCGAGCCTGCTTTCCGCCGATTTCGCGCGGTTGGGCGACGAGGTGCGCGAGGTGATCGCGGCCGGCGCCGATCTCCTGCACTTCGACGTGATGGACAACCACTATGTTCCGAACCTCACCGTCGGGCCGCTGGTGTGCGCGGCGATCGAGCCTTTCGCGACGGTGCCGATCGACGTGCACCTGATGGTGAAGCCGGTCGATCGCATCGTGCCGGACTTCGCGAAGGCGGGCGCCTCGATCATCAGCTTCCATCCCGAAGCGAGCGAGCACGTGGACCGCACGCTCTCCCTGATCCGCGATCACGGCTGCAAGGCGGGCCTGGTCTTCAATCCCGCGACGCCGCTCGTCCACCTGGACCACGTCATGGACAAGGTGGACGTGATCCTCATCATGTCGGTGAACCCGGGCTTCGGCGGCCAATCGTTCATCCGTTCCGCGCTGCCGAAGCTCGCCGAGGCACGCCGGCGCATCGAGGCGAGCGGCCGCGACATCTGGCTCGAGGTGGATGGCGGCGTCAAGGCCGACAACATCGGCGAGATCGCGCGCGCGGGGGCGGACACGTTCGTCGCGGGCTCCGCGATCTTCAACGAGAAGGACCGCGGCGCCGCGATCGCCCGGATGCGCACCGAGCTCGCGCGGGCTACAATGGCCGCCTGAGATCCAACCCGTCCGACCCGAAACTTCATCGATGGCACCGCGCGGAATCCGCTTCGATTGGCGATGGCACAGCTGGCGCTAGCGCGCTCGCCGTGCCTTTCCCATGAAGCGAACCGTGTGGTGACCCATGACTGAAGACGAATTCCTGGCGCTCGGACGCGCCGGCTACAACCGAATCCCCCTGCAGCTCGAGACGCTCGCCGATCTCGACACGCCGCTTTCGATTTTCCTGAAGCTCGCCAACCGGCCGGGATCGTACCTCCTCGAGAGCGTGATCGGCGGCGAGCGCTTCGGCCGCTACTCGATCGTGGGATTGCCCGCTCGCGAGTGGCTCGAGGTGCGTGGACGGCAGGTGCGCCTCACGCGCGACGGCGCCGAGGTGGAAACGCACCGGAGCGACGATCCGCTGGCCTACATCGACGAGTACCTGCGCCGGTTTCGCGCCGCGCCGCCATCCGGCGCGCTGCGCTTCGCCGGCGGGCTCGCGGGCTATTTCGGCTACGACACGGTGGCCTACGTCGAGCCACGCCTCGGGCGCCGCGCGAAGCCCGACCCGCTGGGACTTCCCGACATCCGCCTCCTGCTTTCCGAGGAGCTCGCGGTGGTCGACAACCTCTCCGGAAAGCTGCACCTCATCGTGTACGCCGATCCCTCGCGATCGGGCGCGTATCGCGATGCGCTCGCGCGACTGCAGGCGCTGCGCGCGGCATTGCGCAAGCCTTCGGAGCTTCCGGCGCACGAGCCGCAGCCATCGCTCGCCACGCCGCGCTCCAACATCGCGGAAAGCACGTTCTACGACGCGGTTGCCAAGTGCAAGCGCTACATCGAGGAAGGGGACATCTTCCAGGTGCAAGTCTCGCAGCGCATCGCGCAGCCGTTCCCCTATTCGCCGGTGAACCTGTACCGGTCGCTGCGCTCGATCAATCCGTCGCCCTATATGTTCTACTTCGAGTTCGGCGATGCGCAGGTCGTGGGCGCCTCGCCCGAGATCCTGGTGCGCCGCGAGGGCGACAAGGTGACGCTGCGCCCGATCGCCGGAACTCGCCGCCGCGGCACGACGCCCGAGAAGGACCTCGAGATGGAGCGCGAGCTCGTCGGCGATCCCAAGGAGCGCGCCGAGCACGTGATGCTGATCGACCTCGGCCGCAACGACGTCGGCCGCATCGCCAAGGTCGGCACGGTGAAAGTGACCGAGACCATGGTGGTCGAGCGCTACTCGCACGTGATGCACATGGTCTCGAACGTCGAGGGCATGGTGGACCCGGCGCTCACTCCGATGGAATTGCTGCGCGCGTCGTTTCCCGCCGGCACCGTCACCGGCGCGCCCAAGGTTCGCGCGATGGAGATCATCGAGGAGCTGGAGCCCGAGAAGCGCGGGCTCTACGCGGGCGCCGCCGGGTATGTCGGCTTCAACGGGAACATCGACCTCGCGATCGCCATCCGCACCGGCGTCGTGAAGGACGAGACGCTTTATGTCCAGGCGGCGGCCGGCATCGTCGCCGACTCCATTCCCGAGAACGAGTGGCTGGAGACGCGCAACAAGGCGCGCGCGCTGCTCGCCGCGGCCGAGCAGGTGCACGCCGGCCTCGACGCACCGATCGAATGAGGCGACGCGCATGTTGCTGATGATCGACAACTACGACTCCTTCACCTACAACCTGGTGCAATACCTCGGCGAGCTGGGCGAGGAGGTGAAGGTTCTGCGCAACGACGAGCTGAGCGTGGATGGCATCGAGGCGCTCGCGCCGCGGCGGATCGTGATCTCCCCCGGTCCGTGCACGCCGAACGAGGCGGGCGTGTCGCTCGAGCTCATCCGGCGCTTCGCGGGCCGCGTGCCGATCCTCGGCGTGTGCCTCGGGCACCAGGCGATCGGCCAGGCGTTCGGCGGGGGCATCGTGCACGCGAAGAGGCTCATGCACGGCAAGGTGTCCTCGATCCTGCATCGCGGCGCGGGTGTCTTTCGCGGCATTCCCGCGCCTTTCCAGGCGACCCGCTACCATTCGCTCGCGATCGATCGCGAGCGCTGTCCCGCCGCCCTCGAGGTGACCGCGTGGACCGACGACGGCGAGATCATGGGGGTGCGCCACCGTGAGCTCGCGGTCGAAGGCGTGCAGTTCCATCCGGAATCGATCCTCACCGAACACGGGCACGCGCTGCTCGAGAACTTCCTCCAGCAATGAAGGGAAAGACCATGTTCACGCCCCTCGAAGCGATCAACCGCCTGTGCGACAAGCGCGAGATCTTCTACGACGAGATGGTGGACTTGATGCGCCAGGTGATGGAAGGCAAGGTCGCGCCCGTGCAGCTGGCGGCGATCCTCATGGGTCTGCACGTGAAGACCGAGTCGGTCTCGGAGATCGCAGCCGCGGCCTCCGTGATGCGCGAGTTCTCCACCAAGGTCGATGCGGCGGGTCTCGAGCATCTCGTGGATACGTGCGGCACGGGCGGAGACAAGGCGCATACGTTCAACATCTCGACCACGGCGGCGTTCGTCGCCGCGGCGGCGGGTGCGCGGGTGGCGAAGCACGGCGGGCGCGCGGTCTCCTCGCAGTCGGGGAGCGCGGACGTCCTCGAGTCGCTCGGCGTGAACCTCGCATTGAGCCCGGAGCAGGTCGCGCTTTGCCTTCGCGAGGTGGGGTTGGGCTTCATGTTTGCGCCGAGTCACCACCCCGCGATGAAGCACGCCGCGCCGGTGCGCAAGGAGCTCGGCATGCGCACGATCCTCAACATCCTCGGGCCGCTCACCAATCCGGCGGGAGCGCCCAACCAGGTGATGGGCGTCTTCCATCCGGATCTCGTCGGCATCCAGGCGCGCGTGCTGAAAATGCTCGGCAGCCGCCATGTCATCACCGTTCACGGTCACGAGGGGCTCGACGAGATCACCATCACGGGACCGACCTTCGTCGCGGAGCTCAAGCACGATTTCATCACCGAATACGCGATCGAGCCCGGCCAGTTCGGCCTCGATGTCGCACCGATCGAGGCGATCCAGGTGAAGGATGCCGCCGAGTCGAAGGCGCGCGTCGAGGCGGTGCTCGCCAACGAACCGGGGCCGTCGCGCGACGTCGTGATCCTCAACGCGGCCGCGGCGCTCTACGTCTCGGGCGTCGCGGAAAGCCTCTGGGATGGCGTCGCCCTCGCGCGCGATACGATCGAGAGCGGGAAGGCGCGCGCGAAGCTCGAGCAGCTTGCGCGCTTCACGCGAAGCTTCGCCAAGGCGGCCGAATGTCCGACGTGATGCAGAGAATCATCGCGGCCAAGCGCCGCGAGGTCGAGGCCGCGTGCATCGCCATTCCCCTCGGCGACATGGAGCGGCGCGCGGAGCTCGCGGATCCGCCGCGCGGCTTCGAGGCGGCGCTGCGACGGCGCATCGCCTCGGGCAAGCCCGGCGTGATCGCCGAGATCAAGCGCGCGAGCCCGAGCCGGGGTCTCATCCGCGCCGATTTCGATCCGGTGCGCATCGCGAAGTCCTATGAGGCGAACGGCGCGGCGTGCCTCTCGGTGCTCACGGATCGCGAGTTCTTCGGCGGCTCGGCCGACGACCTGCGTGCCGCGCGGTCCGCATGCAGCCTGCCGGTCCTGCGCAAGGACTTCATCATCGAGCCCTACCAGGTGCACGAGGCGCGAGCCTGGGGCGCGGACTGCATCCTGCTCATCATCGATGCGGCGTCCGATGCGGCGCTCGACTCGATGGCGCGCCTGGCCCGCGCGCTCGGCATGGACGTGCTGGTCGAATGCCACGACGCGAGCCAGCTGGAGCGCGCACTGCGGCTCCCCGCGTCGCTCATCGGCGTCAACAACCGCGACCTGCGCACCTTCGAGACGCGCCTCGAGACGACGCTTGAACTGCTGAGCTCGGTGCCCTCGGACCGGTTGCTGGTCGCCGAGAGCGGCATCACCACGACGGCCGACGTCGCGCGCCTTTCGAGTGGTGGAGTAAGCGCCTACTTAGTGGGTAGCGCCTTCATGTCCGCCGATGATCCCGGAAAACGCCTGGCTGACCTCTTCTTTTCGCCGGCCTGAAGGGTGTTGTGCCGTCACAACAAGGGCGCCGGTTTGTTGCGTGATTGGCGAAAAACCCCTTGAGCGTTCCCGGCGGCTTTGGCATGATGCGCTTGGCTTCTCAAAAAGAATTCGAGGAAGTTTCCTGAATCGGGGCGACAAAATCCCCACGAGGTTTCCCAAGAAACACAGAAGTAAACACACGGCCTCATCTCAACAAAGGAGATTCTGATGAACAAAAAGCTGATCGCTGTGGCAATCGCGGGCGCTTGCGCCGCGCCGGTTGCCATGGCGCAGACCGCCGGCCCGGTGACGTTGTACGGGCGCGTCTTCGAGGAGATCGTTTCGGTCGACGCGAAGGCGGGCGGCGACAACCCGGAGATTCCGCGCCGCACGCGGATCGATGACCAATCCTCGCTGCTCGGCGTGCGCGGTACCGAGGATCTGGGCGGCGGCCTCAAGGCTTTCTTCCAGTTGGAAACCGCGTTCAAGGCGGACCAGAACGACACCGCGTTCGCCACGCGCAACAGCGCGATCGGCCTGCAGGGCGGCTGGGGTAGCTTCCTCATCGGTCGTTGGGATATGCCGTACAAAGTGTCGACCTACCCGATCGACGCGTTCGGCGACCTGACCATGTCCGCGATCAGCGGCATCGGCCACGACCAAGGCAACTTCGACCGTCGCGACCAGAACGTGGTCCAGTACTGGTCGCCGAAGTTCGGCCCGATCGCGTTCAAGGTCGCGGCGACCGCCAACGAGGGCAAGGCCTGCACCACCTCGGCAACGACCGGCGACACGAGCTGCAACAACCCGCACGACCTCGGCGCCAACGTCACCTACACGAGCGGCCCGCTCTACGCGTTCCTCGCGTACGAAGATCACAAGGACCCGAGCGCCGCGTACCGTAAAGAGCGCGGCTACAGCGGTGGCGCGTCGTTTCACTTCGGCCCGATCAAGCTCGGCGGCGAGTACGAGCGTATCAAGCGTGACCGTTCCGACAGCGCGCTCGACAGCCCCGAAGATCGCAAGGAGTGGCTCGCGAGCGTGGTTTGGACGATCGGCGCCAACGAGCTGATCTATCAGCACCAGGACTCGAAGGGCGCGTCGACGGCCGGCACGGACAACAGCGCCGATTGCAAGAGCGACACGATCGCGTACAAGTACATCTTCTCCAAGCGCACGTTCTTCATCGCGCAGTACATGCGGACCGACAACAGCGACCTTTCCACGTGCAGCTTCGGCACGACGGCGACGTTCCCCGTCAAGCCGGGCAACGACGTGCGGGCCGCGGGCATCGGTCTGCAACACGTGTTCTGATCGCTTCGCGCGATTCGCTGGCAAAATGAAGGGCGCGGCTTCGGCCGCGCCCTTTTTCTTTGCTCTTCGCCCCGCGACGATGACCACGCCGTTACGCTCGCCATCGGGATCGTTCCTGGATACGCTGCTCATCGCGGCCGATGAGGCGTTGCGCGCGCTTTCGGGAGCCGCCGTGGCGGCACGATCCAATCCGGCGCAGAGCGTCCCCGCGCTTCCCGTGACGCCGGGCGAACGCAAATTGTCCGGCCGCCTGATGCGCGTGAACCACACGGGTGAGATCTGCGCGCAGGCCCTGTACAGCGGGCAATCGCTCGTGGCTCGCGATCCAGGAATCCGCGCGGCGCTGCGCACGGCCGCGGCGGAGGAACGTGACCATCTGGCCTGGTGCCGCGAGCGCATCGAGGACCTCGGCTCGCGCACCAGCGTGCTCGATCCCCTGTGGTACGCGGGATCGTTCGCGTGGGGCGTGGCTTCAGGCCTCGCCGGCGATCGCTGGAGCCTCGGCTTCCTCGCCGAGACCGAGGATCAGGTCGAGCGTCACTTGCAAGGGCACCTGGATCGCCTCCCGCCCGAAGATGCGGCGAGCCGTGCCATCGTTCGCCAGATGCGGGACGACGAGGCGCATCACGCCGCCATGGGGCGCGAGCTGGGCGGCAAGGAGCTACCCGCTCCCGTGAAGGCGGCGATGCACGCCGCTTCGCGGGTGATGGTCGAGACGACCTACTGGCTGTGAGCGCTCAGGCCTCGCGGATCTCGTAGTCGAAATCGATCTGGGCGCTCTGCGCGAGCATGATGGTCGCCGAGCAGTATTTCTCCTTCGAGAGATTGATCGCGCGCTCCACCTGCGCGGACTGCAGGCCCTTGCCGGTCACTACGTAATGCATGCGAATCCGCGTGAAGACCTTGGGATCTTCGTCACGCCGCTCCGCTTCCAGCTCCACCACGCAGTCCGTGACCGCCTGCCGTGACTTGCGCAGAATGTGCACGACATCGATCGCACTGCAGGAGCCGGCGCCCATGAGGACGAGCTCCATCGGCCGCGCGCCGAGGTTCTTGCCGCCCACATCGGCTGCGGCGTCCACGACGACCGCGTGGCCGCTGCCGCTCTCCGCCACGAACGTCATTCCCTCCACGAGCTGGATTCTCGCTTTCATCCGGCTGCTCCGTTCGAAACGATCATGAAGACGCCGGCTCGTCGCGCGGCGCATCGAGCCACACCTTGAGCAAGCTCCAGCCGAGGGCGAGCAATGCCGGCCCGACGAATAGCCCGATGAAGCCGAAGGCGATCGCCCCGCCGAAGACGCCCAACACCACGAGCAGCATCGAGAGGCCGCCCGCGCGGCTCATGAGGATCGGCTTCACGAAGTTGTCGACGGAGCTGATCACGGCGATGCCGTAGACGACCATGAAGATGGCCCAGCCGGTCTGGTCGTTCGCATAGAGCCACACCGCGGCTCCGCCCCAGATGAAGACGGTCCCCATCGGCACGAGCGAGAGCACGAAGGTGAGCGCGCCAAGCACGAACGGGGCGGGCACACCGGCGATGAGGAAGCCGACCGTCGCGACCGCGGCCTGCGAGAGCGCAGTGCCGATCAAGCCGTACACCACGCCCTTCACGGCGTTTTGCGCGGTGATGGCGAGCGCGGAGCCGTGCTGCTCGCCCCCGAGGCGCGTGGCCGCCTCCCGGAGCAGCTGCGCGATGCGGTCTCCGTCCCGGTAGAAAAAGAAGGCGACGAAGATCGCGATGAGGATCTGGACCAGTCCTTGGGCGATCGCGCCGCCCATCGCGACGAGCAGGGCCTTCGCCGGGTCGGCGAATCGCTTCGCAAGGGATATGACCTCGGACTGGCTCTGCATCAGGATTTGCCAGTACTGGTCGATCGACGGCCCTACCACCGGAAGGTCGCGAATGAACGCGGGCAGGGTGAGCGTGCCGCGCTCGTCGAGGAATCCACGGACCGCCTCCACCATGTCCGCCGAATGCACGACGAGGTTTTGCGCGGCGAGCGCCACGGGAAGCGCGATTGCGACCATCATTCCCAGCACCAGCACCAGCGCGGCGAGCCACGCGCGGCCGCGCAATCGCGGCCGAAGCCAGACGAAGAGCGGCCACGTCGAGAAGCAGAGGACGCCGGCGAAGAGGATCGCGCCCACGAAGGGGCGCAAGACCAGCAGGCAGCCCAGCACGAGGGCGGCGATGGCGGCAAGTCGCGCGTACTGCTCGAATCGGCTGGCGGGTGGCGAGGTCAAGGCGGCGGGAAGGATGTCCGGCCCCCGATTCTAGCCGAGAGGTGGTTTGACACAAAATGCTGATTTCCCTATAATTTCGCTCTCGCATCCCCAAAACAAGGCGACCAAAGTATTGCCGGCATGGTGCCGGCAGCACCCAGGGTCGCGAAACGAAAGGAACCCATGAAGACCTTCTCGGCCAAGCCGGAGACGGTGCGGCGTGACTGGTTCGTCGTGGACGCTACGGACAAGGTCCTCGGGCGGCTCGCGGCGGAAGTCTCGCGGCGCTTGCGCGGCAAGCACAAGCCCGAATTCACGCCCCACGTCGATACCGGCGACTACATCGTCGTCGTGAACGTGGAGAAGCTGCGTGTCACCGGCGCCAAGGCCACCGACAAGAAGTACTTCCGCCACTCGACGTACCCCGGCGGGATCTACGAGACGAATTTCACGAAGCTGCAGGCGCGCCATCCCGACCGGGTGCTCAAGCTCGCGGTGAAGGGCATGCTGCCCAAGGGACGCCTCGGATACGCGATGATCAAGAAGCTGAAGATCTACGCGGGACCCTCGCATCCCCATTCGGCGCAGCAACCCAAGGCCCTCGAGATCTAAGGAGCGATCATGATCGGCAAGTACAACTATGGGACGGGCCGCCGCAAGAACGCGGTGGCGCGCGTGTTCATCAAGGCGGGCAAGGGCCAGATCACGGTGAACGACAAGCCGCTGGACGTGTTCTTCTCGCGCGAGACCGGGCGCATGATCGTGCGCCAGCCGCTCGAGCTCACCAACCACGCGCAGACGTTCGACATCACCGTGAACGTCTTCGGCGGCGGGGAGTCGGGCCAGGCGGGCGCGGTGCGTCATGGCATCACGCGCGCCCTCATCGAATACGATCCCACGCTCAAGCCGGCGCTGTCGAAGGCGGGGCTCGTCACGCGCGACGCGCGCGAGGTCGAGCGCAAGAAGGTGGGCCTGCACAAGGCGCGACGCCGCAAGCAGTTCTCGAAACGCTGAGGCGAGACCGGGTTGTTTGCAGCATGCGCAAAGCCGCCTCTCGTGGGCGGCTTTGCCGCTTGAGGGGCGTTGTCGCCGCATAGCAACGGAGGAATGCAGCGAATGGTCAAGGTTGGCGTGGTGGGCGGCACCGGATACACGGGCGTGGAGCTGCTGCGCCTGCTCGCTTTCCATCCGCAGGTCGAGGTGGCGGCGATCACCTCGCGAGCCGAGGCGGGAGTGAAGGTCGCCGAGCACTTCCCGTCGCTGCGCGGCCGTTACGACATTGCATTCACCGATCCGGCGTCCGCGCCGCTCGCACAATGCGATTGCGTGTTCTTCGCCACACCGAACGGCGTCGCGATGAGCCAGGCTCGCGCGCTGCTCGAGGCTGGCGGGCGCATCGTCGATTTCTCGGCGGATTTCCGGCTGAAGGATCGATCCGTGTGGGAGAAGTGGTACAAGGTCTCACACGCCTCGCCCGAGCTGTTGGACGAGGCCGTCTATGGACTGCCCGAGATCAACCGCGAAAGGATTCGCGGGGCGCGCCTCGTGGCCAATCCCGGTTGCTACGCGACGGCGGTCCAGCTCGCGTTGCTGCCGCTGGTCGAGACCGACCATGTCGATCATCGGCACTTCATCGCGGATGCGAAATCGGGAGTGAGCGGAGCCGGGCGCAAGAGCGAGGTCGACCTGCTGTTCGCCGAGGCGAGCGACAACTTCAAGGCGTACGCCGTCGCGGGACACCGGCACCATCCCGAGATCCTCGAGAGCCTGCGGAGCCTCGAAGGGGCTTCCGGCCGCAAGCTCGGCCTCACGTTCGTCCCGCACCTGGTGCCGATGGTGCGCGGCATCCTCGCGACCGTCTATGCGCGCATCACCAAGGAGACCGACTTCCAGGCGCTCTACGAACGGCGCTATGCGGGCGAGCCCTTCGTCGATGTGCTGCCGCAGCACTCTCAACCCGAAACGCGGTGGGTTCGCGGCACCAACCAGTGCCGCATCGCGCTACACCGTCCGATGGATGGCGACACGCTGGTCGTGCTCGCCGTCGAGGACAACCTCGTCAAGGGCGCGGCGGGCCAGGCGGTGCAGAACATGAACCTGATGTTCGGCTTTGCGGAGAGCGAGGGCCTCGAGCAGATCGCGGTGGTGCCCTGATGCGGGGCATCGCGCGGCGCATGCGCAGCCGCTTCGGCATCGGCTCGTCGCGCATGGCGATCCGCTCGCAGTCCGCGTGGTATTGGCGCTGGCTTCTGAACGTGCTGATGATGGCCGCCGTTGCCGCGGCCGTGTGGTGGATCGTGATCAACACGTACCGGGTCGCAGGGGCGAGCGCGGACGAGGTCCAGGGGCGGATCAGCTCGCTTACCGAGGAGAACGCCGCGTTGAAGCACGAGGTGGAGACGGCGCGCGCCTCTCTCGTCGAGCGGGACCGGCAGCTGCAGATCGAGAAGGCGGCGCAGGGCGAGCTGGCGCGCACCGTCGCCCAGCTCCAGGAAGAGAACTCCGGCCTCAAGGACGATCTCGGGTTCCTGCGCAAGCTGATGTCTTCGGGCGCGACGCCGGAGGGCATCGCGCTTTCGGATGTGCGCATCGAGCGCGGCGTGGCCGTGAACACCTATCACTACCGCGTGCTCCTCACCCAAGGCGGGCAACGCAAGCAGGATTTCAAGGGACGCCTGCAGCTCGTGGCGAACGTCGTGCAAGGCTCGGAACAGCACGCGCTGATTTTCCCCGAGCCCGCGGCGCCGCCGGCCGCGCAGGGGAAGCTCGATTTCCGCTTCTACCAGAAGGTGGAGGGCCGCTTCACGCTTCCCGATGGTGCGGCGCTGCGGAGCGTCGAGGTACGCGTCCTTGCGCTTCCGGGGGGACAGGTTAAACTGTCTCGCACGGTAAACTTTCCGTAGGGAGGAAAGCCCATGTTCGGAAAATCGAACAAACCAAGCCCGATCGACAGCCTGATCGGTGCCGGTTCCACCATCGAAGGCAACATCACCTTCACCGGCGGGCTGCGCATCGACGGCCACGTGAAGGGCAATGTGAAGGCGACGGGTACGAAGCCCGGCACGCTGGTGATTTCGGAGCTGGCCAAGGTGGAGGGAGAAATCGACGTCGCCCACGTCGTGATCAACGGCACGGTGGCCGGACCGGTGCGCGGGTCCGAGTACGTCGAACTGCTCCCCAAGGCCCGGGTCACAGGGAATGTGTCCTACAAGTCGATCGAGGTCCACGTGGGCGCGATCGTCATGGGCCAGCTGGTTTACGAGAGCCCGCAGAAGAGCGAAAAGGTTGTGGAATTGAAATCCGCCACCAATTCGGATTGAGTCGAGCCCTATTTCTGGAGAGACATCATGAATGACATGGCCACGGCGATGCCGGATCCGCTCATCTTCACGGAGAGCGCGGCCAACAAGGTGAAGGCCCTGATCGAGGAAGAGGGCAACGCCGAGCTCAAGCTTCGCGTGTTCGTCACGGGCGGCGGATGCTCCGGCCTGCAATACGGCTTCACCTTCGACGAGGTCGCCAACGAGGACGACACCGTCATGCAGAAGAACGGCGTGAGCCTGCTCATCGACCCGATGAGCTACCAGTACCTGGTCGGCGCCGAGATCGACTACACCGAGGGCCTGGAGGGCGCGCAGTTCGTGATCAAGAACCCGAACGCCAGCTCCACCTGCGGCTGCGGCTCTTCGTTCAGCGCTTGAATTCACACGCGCCGTGGCGACAGGGGAGCTTCGGCTCCCCTGTTTCGTTTCAGGCGGGATAGATCGCGCCGAGGATGCGCGGGCCGCCGGCGCCGGTCGCCACGGACAGGTCCACCGCTTCGCGCCGTATGCATTTCATCGCGAGCCAGGCGAACGCCATCGATTCCACGTGCGCGGTTGGAACGCCGAGCACGTCCGTCGGGCAAACGGGGCGATTGCCGGCGAGCCGCCTGATGCGCTCGACGAGCGCGGGATTGCGGGCGCCGCCGCCGGCGAGATAGATCTCCTCCGCGCCCACGCAATGGCGATCGATGGCATCGACGATCGCGCGCGCGGTGAAGTCGGTGAGCGTGGATTGGACGTCCTGCGCACGGTATCGGGCTGGCAGGCGATCCTCGAGCCACGCCATGCGGAAGAGCTCCCGGCCGGTGCTCTTGGGCGGCGCGCGGCGCAGGAATGGCTCTTCGAGGAGCGTTTCGAGCAGCGCCTCGTCCGTCCGCCCGCCCGCCGCCCAGCGCCCGTCCTCGTCGTAGTGGATGCCAAGGTGGCGCCTCGCCCATCCGTCCAGGAGGACGTTGCCGGGGCCGCAATCGAAGCCGAGCGTCGGGCGCCCCGCGGGAAGCCAGGTGACGTTGCCGATGCCGCCGATATTCACGATGCAGCGCGAAATCGTGGGATGCCTGAATGCGAACTCGTGGAACGCCGGAACCAGTGGCGCACCCTGGCCGCCAGCGGCCATGTCGCGGCGCCGAAAGTCCGCGACCACATCGATGCCGGTGAGCTCGGCGAGGCGCGCCGGGTCGTTCACCTGGATGGTGAATCCGAGATCGGGGCGATGGCGAACCGTCTGGCCGTGGCAGCCGATGGCCACGATGTGCTCGGCCGATATGCCGGTCGTCGCCAGCACTGCCCGGACCGCGCGCGCATAAAGCTCGGCGAGCTGCAACGAGACAACGCCTTCGAGCTCGAGGGCCGCGTCGCCGGCGAGCTCGCCGCGCTCTATGCGCAGGCGGTGCTCGACGTGCTCGAGACCGCGCACGTCGCGGCCCGGGACGTGATCGCCATCGGCTGCCATGGACAAACCGTGCGCCACCGGCCCGACCTCGGCTTCACGGTGCAGGTGAACGACCCGGCGCGCCTCGCCGAGCTCACGGGCATCGACGTGGTCGCCGATTTTCGCCGGCGCGACATGGCCGCCGGCGGGCAGGGCGCACCGCTCGTTCCCGCGTTCCATGAAGCGGTCTTCCGCAGCCGCGAAACCTCGCGCGCCGTCGTGAACATCGGCGGCATCAGCAACATCACCTGGCTGCCCGTGGGCGGGCGCACCATCGGATTCGACTGCGGGCCCGGCAACGTGCTGCTCGACGGCTGGGCGAAGCGCCACCTGGGCGCGCGATACGACGAGGACGGGCGTTGGGCGAGCGCCGGGCGCACCGACGCGGCCCTGCTCGCGCGCCTGCTCGACGAGCCCTACCTGCGATCGGCGCCGCCGAAGAGCACCGGGCGCGAGCTCTTCCGCCTCGAATGGCTCGAGGAGCGCCTCCCCGCCGATTACCGCACCGCGGACGTGCAGTCGACCCTCACCGACTTCACGGCCCACTCCATCGTGCGGGCGCTCGAGGACTTCTGCCCCAGGACGCGCGAGATCTTCCTGGCGGGCGGGGGCGCGCGCAACGGCGCGCTCGTGGAACGCATCCGGGCGCTGTGCGAGGGTTGCCGCG
Source organism: Burkholderiales bacterium (assembly GCA_025936275.1). Taxonomy (GTDB): domain Bacteria; phylum Pseudomonadota; class Gammaproteobacteria; order Burkholderiales; family Usitatibacteraceae; genus Usitatibacter. The sequence goes on along the minus strand of JAICTR010000018.1, from coordinate 384 downwards.
TGGAGCTCACCGATGCGCTCGGCGTGCCCACGGCGCACGTCGAATCGATGGCCTTCGCGTGGCTCGCGATGAAGTGCACGCGGCGCGAGCCGATCGACCTTACCGCGGTCACCGGGGCGCTCGCCCCGCGCATCCTCGGCGCCGTCTACCCGGCCTGAAAAGACGAAGGGCGGCATCGCGCCGCCCTTCGCGTTCCGGCCGTAGCCGCAAATCAGGCCGTGAAGCTGGATCCGCAGCCGCAGGTGGAGCTGGCGTTCGGGTTCTTGATCACGAACTGCGCGCCCTCCAGGCCCTCGGTGTAGTCGATCTCGGCGCCGATCAGGTACTGGTAGCTCATCGGGTCGATGAGGAGGCTCACGCCGTTCTTCTGCATGACGGTGTCGT
>JAICTR010000046.1 GCA_025936275.1 Burkholderiales bacterium | reverse complement strand
GCCGGCGGATTTCCTTCGGGTCCTCGGGCAGCGGCCCGTCGGAGCCCGGCACGCAGGGAATCCCCACCTTCTTCATGGCCGCCTTGGCGGCGATCTTGTCGCCCATGGTGCGGATCGACTCGGCACGCGGGCCGATGAAGACGAAGCCGGAGTTTTCCACCCGCTCGGCGAAATCGGCGTTCTCGGAGAGAAAGCCGTAGCCGGGATGGATCGCCTGCGCGTCCGTGACCTCGGCGGCGCTGATGATCGCGGGGATGTTGAGGTAGCTGTCGCGCGATGGCGGCGGGCCGATGCACACCGACTCGTCCGCGAGCATCACGTACTTCGCGTCGGCATCGGCCTCCGAATGGATGGCGACCGTCTTGATGCCCATCTCGCGGCAAGCGCGCTGGATGCGCAACGCGATCTCGCCGCGATTGGCGATCAATATTTTTTCAAACATCGCGCAGGCGCATCCGGCGTTTGCTCCCTCTCCCTCGAGAGGGGGCGGGGATGAGGGTCATCGCTATTCGATCAGGAACAGCGGCTGCCCGTACTCCACCGGCTGGCCGTTCTCGACCAGGATCGCCTTCACGGTGCCGGCGATATCGGATTCGATCTCGTTCAGCAGCTTCATCGCCTCGATGATGCAGAGCGTCTGGCCCTTGGTCACCGCCTGACCGACCTCGACGAAGGCTGGCGCGCCCGGCGACGGCGCGCGATAGAAGGTGCCCACCATCGGCGACTTCAGCGCGTGGCCGGACGGCTCCGCGGGCTTCGCCGCCTCGAGCGCGGGCGCCGCGGCCGGCGCCATCGGCATCTGCATCGGCGCCGCGGCCATGAGCACCTGCGGCGATCCCGCCGGCTGCCGGCAGATGCGCACCTTCTCCTCGCCCTCGGTGATCTCGATCTCGCCGATGCCGGACTCCTGCACGAGATCGATGAGCTTTTTCAGCTTTCGCAGATCCATGGTCGGCCCTCCTTCAGGGATTCGCCTTGCGAATCGAGCGGATCGCCGCCTCGAGGGCCAGCTCGTAGCCCAGGGGCCCGAACCCGACGATGACGCCGGAGGCGAGGTCGGAGAAGTACGAATGCCGGCGGAACGGCTCGCGCGCATGAACGTTGGACAGGTGGACCTCGATGAACGGGATGCGAACCGCGGAAAGCGCGTCGCGAAGCGCGACGCTGGTGTGTGTGAATGCCGCGGGATTGATGACGATGAACGAAGTTCCGTCGCTTTTAGCGGCCTGCACCCGGTCCACCAGCTCGGCTTCGGAGTTGCTCTGGAAGCTCTTCACCTCCATGCCCGCCTTTCGCCCGGCCGCCTCGAGACGGGTGTCGATCGCCTCGAGCGTATCCGTTCCGTAATGCTCGGCTTCGCGGCCGCCGAGCAGGTTCAGGTTTGGCCCGTGCAGGACCAGGATCGTAGGCATGGCCAACGAGTTTGCCGCAGTTTCCGGAAGATTGTCCAGTTTTGGCGACGATGCCGGACGAGCCGGGCCTCGCTCGGCACGAATCCCGCTTTTGGACGGATGTCGGCGCTCACAATCAGAACGAACTCCGCTATTTCAGCGAAGATCATCGGTTTTAGCGGCCGATCAGGGGATCGCGCGGTGCAGAATGGCGGCCAATTCGGCTGCGGAGTAAGTCCCAACATGCTGGGTGACTACCCGGCCTTCAGGGTCTACCACCACCGTGAACGGCAAGACGCCATCACGGTCGCCGAGCGCTTTCGCCAGCGAATCGACACGGTCCCCACCGAGAAGGATCGGATAGGACACCGGATGCTCCGCAAGGAAGCGCGCGACGCGCGTCGCATCGTCGCCGGTGAGGCCGACGAAGCGGACATGCGCGGAGCCAAGACGCGACTGGAGCCGGTCGAAGGCCGGCATCTCTTCGCGACACGGTGCGCACCACGTCGCCCAGAAGTTGAGGACCAGCACCTTGCCCGCGTATTCACGCAGGGCCACCGGGGTTTGGTCGAGGCGCTGGAAGGTGGAGGCGAAAAGCGCGGACGGCGCGATTCGCGGAGCATCGAGCGCGGGCTGCGGGCGCTGCACGAACCACAGGAGGGCCCCGGCGAGCATCGCGAGGCAGCCCACGGCGACGAAGGTCCAGCGCCCGCTCACGGGTTCTCGCGCAAGGGCGCTGCACTTCTCACGGAGAGGAGTCGTCGCCGCGACATTCGTCGGCGATCCAGCCGAGATATTCGGCGAGCCCGCGCTCGATCGGCCAGGCCACGATCTCGGGGAGCGCATGCGGATGGCGCTCGCGGATGGCGGCCTCGAGCAGCGCGTAGCGCTCGCTCGTCGACTTGATGAGCACGGGGTGCTCGGTCGCGCGCTCCAAGGCGCCTTCCCAGCGATAAAACGAGGTCACGGGCGAAAGAACGTTCACGCAGGCGGCCAGTCTCAAATGGACCAGGTCTCGCGCGAGATTGAAAGCCGCCTCGGAGTCGGGTAGGTTGGTGAGAACGAAGATGGCGGACACGGCGGCGGGGAATCGCCCGTCGGCGCGGCCGCCACGGACGAACGGAACGGTGCTCCAGATGCGGCTGATGCTGATCGCGATTCTACTGGGTTTCCCCCTGCTCGAAGCTTTGGTCCTGGTGCGGCTGAGCCAGACGCTCGGCTGGTGGGTCCTCGCATGGGTGGTCCTCGCGGCGTGCGCCGGCATGGCGCTCATCAAGGAGGCGCGCTTCACGCTGCTCGCACGGCTCGCGGCCGGCCTCGCGGAGGGCGAATTCTCGATCTCCGCGCTCAGCCACAGCGCACGCACCGTGCTCGCGGGGCTGCTGCTCATCTTTCCGGGCGTGGTCTCCGACTTCATCGCGATCACGCTCCTGCTCCTGCCCGGTCCCCGCATCGCGAAGCATTCCGGCGTCCGGCGCACCGTGGGGGGCGCCCTGATCGAGGGCGAGTTCCGGCGCACGCGCTGAGCGCGCGGCCCGCGAGGGCCATGGGTTAGAATTTCGAACGCCGTCGCGGCTTCGCGAACGGCGCCTTCCCCAGCGCTCCTGGAAAGCCCCGAATTGCCTGCATCCCCCGCCGCCGGCCACGAGGTCCGGCTCGAGCCGAGCGGTCACGCCTTCACCGTCGCACCCGGCGAGACGATCCTGGAAGCGGCGTTGCGCCAGGGCGTGGGCCTGCCCTACGGCTGCCGCAACGGCGCCTGCGGCGCATGCAAGGGGGTGCTCAAGTCCGGCACGCTCGAGTACGGCGAGTACCAGGAACGCGCGCTTCATCCGCACGAGAAGGCGGCGGGCAAGGCGCTCACCTGCTGCACGCAGCCCCTCACCGACATCGTGTTCGAGGTGCGCGAGGTCTCCGGAGCGAAGGATCTCGCGATTCGCACGCTCCCCGCGCGCGTCGAGAAAGTCGAGAAGCCCGCCGAGGACGTCGCGATCCTCTCGCTCAAGCTTCCCGCGGGAGAGCGGCTGCAGTTCCTCGCTGGCCAGTACATCGACATCCTGCTGAAGGAGGGCAAGCGGCGCAGCTTCTCGATGGCCAATGCGCCGCACGACGACCGCTTCCTGCAGCTGCATGTGCGCAAGTCGCCCAACGGCGCGTTCTCGGGCTACGTGTTCGACCAGATGAAGGAGCGCGCGATCCTGCGCTTCGAAGGCCCGTTGGGCACCTTCTACCTGCGCGAGGACTCCGACAAGCCGATCATCTTCGTCGCGGGCGGCACCGGGTTCGCGCCCATCAAGGCGATGATCGAGCATTGCTTCCATGCCGGCATCGATCGCGAGATGGTGCTCTATTGGGGCGCCCGCTCGCTGAAGGATCTGTACCTGCCGCGGCTCCCCGGCCGCTGGCAGCAGGAGCACGGCAACTTCACCTACATCCCCGTGCTTTCCGACCCGCTGGCGGAGGATCGCTGGACCGGGCGCACCGGGCTCGTCCACCAGGCGGTGCTCGACGACTTCACCGACCTCGCGGGGTACGAGGTGTATGCGTGCGGCGCGCCGGCGATGACCGACGTCGCGCGCGAGACCTTCGTCGAGGAGCGCGGGCTTCCCGAGGACGAGTTCTACTGCGACGCCTTCACGCCCTCGGTGGATCCGCGCAAATGACGCGCTAAAGCTTCACCGGCGCATCGCCGCCGAGGCGGCGCGCGGCCGCTTCGCGCGCCTCGCGCTCGCGCAGCACCTTCCTCTGCACCTTGCCGGTGGTGGTCATCGGCAGCTCGGCGATGAACTCGATCTCGCGCGGCTGCTGGTATGGCGCGAGATGGCGCTTCACGTGCGCGCGGATGGAATCCTTGAGCGATTCGGAGGCCACCTGGCCCGGCGCGAGGGTGACGAACGCCTTGATGAGGTTGCCGCGCGTCGCGTCGGGCGTCGGCACGACGGCGGCGTTGCCGACCGCTTCGTGCTTCACCAGGCAGTTCTCGATCTCCGAGGGGCCGATGCGGTAGCCGGCGCTCTTGAAGACATCGTCGGACCGCCCCTGGTACCAGAGGTAGCCGTCCTCGTCCATGGTGGCCTCGTCGCCGGTGCGGCACCATTCGCCGCTGAACTTCTTCTCGGTCGCCTCGGGGTTGCGCCAGTAGCCGAGGAAGAACACCGGATCGAGGCTGCCGTCGATCCAGGTACGCGCGAGCGCCACGTCGCCCACGGTGCCGCGCGGCACCTCGCGGCCTTCCTCGTCGATCACGGCGATGCGATGACCCGGATAGGGACGGCCCATGGATCCCGGCTTCACCGGCCACAGCTCGTGCGAGTTGCCGACGATGTAGTTGATCTCCGTCTGCCCGAAGATCTCGTTCGGGGTCACGCCGAGCTCCTCGCGCGCCCAGTGAAAGACGGTGGGCCCCATCGCTTCACCGCCGCTCATCAGCGAGCGAAGGCGCAGCGCGTAGCGTGCGCGCGGCGAGGGCACGGCCTTCATCATCATCTTGAGCGCCGTCGGCACCAGGAAGGTATTGCGGATGCCGTAGCGCGCGAGGAGGTCGAAGGCGCGCTCCGGATCGAAGCGGCCGCGGAAGCCCAGGATCGGCCGCCCGTGATAGAGCGTGGGCATGAGCGCATCCCACAACCCGCCGGTCCACGCCCAGTCCGAAGGTGTCCAGAACGTATCGCCTTCCTGCGGGAATCCGTCGTGGGAATGCTTGAAGCCGGGAAGGTTGCCGAGCAGCGCCCGATGCGGGAGCAGGGTGCCCTTCGGCGGCCCGGTGGTGCCGCTGGTATAGATGATCGCGGCGGGATCTTCGGCGCTGCCCGGCGGGGGCGCGTACTCGCCGGAGGCGCGCTGCAGGGTCGCATCCCAGTCGAGCACGTTCGGACCCGAGGCGCCGGCGACGCCGATGATGCGCGCGAGCTCGGGAAGCCGCTCTCGGATCGGCTCGAGATTCGCGTACGTGGAGGCATCCGCGATCGCGACCTTCGCGCCGCTGTCTCGCAGGCGATATTCGAGCGCCTCCGGGCCGAACTGGAACGAGAGCGGCACGGCGATCGCGCCCATCTGGAAGCAGGCGATGTAGGCGACGACCATCTCGGGGCGCTGCGGCAGCATGAGCGCCACGCGGTCGGCGCGCGCCACGCCGAGCGCCTGGAGCGCGTTGGAGAGCCGATTCGCCGCGTCGAGGAGCGCGGAGAAGGTGAGGGTGCGCCGCTCGCCCGATTCGTCCTCCCAGTGCACCGCGATGCGCTCCGGGTCCGCGGCCCAGCGGCGGCACGCGGCCGCGGCGATGTTGAAATCCGCGGGCACGCGCCAGCGGAACGATTCGTAGCGTTCCCGGTAGCGATCGCGCACGGCGGCCTCCTAGCGCGCGAGCGCCGCTTCGATGTCGGCGAAGGTCTGCGCCACCTCGAAGGTCTGCAGCTGCATGCCGAGCTGGCGCGCCACCTGCGAGGCGGAGAAGATGCCGCGGATGCGCGCGCCGTGCTCCTCGGCCACCGTGAGGTGGCGCCGGCGCGCGGCCTTGAGCGTCGCGACCACGTGCCCGACGCGCATCTGCGACACCTCGACCAGCGAGAGGGCGTCGAGCTGCGCGGCCGGCGTCATGATGTCGCGCACCTGCACCTCGGCGTGCGAGACGCCGCGCGACTGCATGAACTGCATCGGCTTCGAGCCGAGCAGGTCGGTCGCCGTGACGATGCCCGCCACCGCGCCGTGCGCGTCGAGCGCGAAGAGCAGGCGCACGCCGCGGCGGATCATCATCGCGTGCGCGCTGTCGATCGGCTCCTCGGGCGTGGTGGTGGCCGCGCTCACCGCGCGCAGGTCGGTCATCACGGAGAAGGCGGGATCGTCGAGCGTCACGCGTCCGGGCGGATGCGGCGTCGCGACGCGCGCGCCCGGCGCGAGCGGCGTGAGGGTGAGGGGTGCGTATTCACGCATGCGAACCTCCTGCGATGTCAGCCGGCGAGCTCCGCGCCGCGCCGGAAATGGCGGACCGCTTCCTGGGGCTTGCCGAGCTGCTCCATGAGGGCCGCGAGCGTCATGTGGCCGTCGTGCGTGGGCTCGAGCGCGAGGCTCGCCTCGATGTAGCTCTGCGCCTTGCCCCACAGGCCCTGCTTCATGCAGAGCTTGCCCAGGGCGAGCAGCAACGCCGGATCGCGCGCATGCCGGCGCAGCCACTTCTCGGCGCGCTCGATCTGCGGCAGCGCGTCGCTTCCGGCCGCCTCGCCGTACAGCGCGACGAGTCCCGGATTCCACTCGCGCTCCAGCGCCTGCTCGACGATCGCGCGCGCCGCCTCGTGATTGCCGAGCGCCAGCTGCTGGCGCGCGGCGGTCGTCGCCACCGGCGGGTCGAGGCGCATTTCCGCGGGAAGCGCCTTCCAGTAGGACTCGAGCGCGGCCGCGTCGTTCGCCTTGTGCGCGAGGTTGCCGAGGTGCGCGGCGCGCCGCGCCGACGCCGCCTCGTCGGAACCGAGCCCGCCCAGCTTCACCAGCGAGGCGACCGTCTGCAGCACCTCGTCCCAGTTGCGCAGCGCCTGCTCGGCCTGCAGCTTGAGGCGCAGCAAGCGCAGGTTGCGCGAATCGCGCGCCGAAAGGTCCTTCAGCACCGCGAGCGCCTCGGCGTGCCGCCCCTGCGAGACCAGCATATCCGCGAGCGTGGTGAGGCGCGCCTGGTCCACGTCGGGCGCGGTTCCCTTCGCGTGGTCGAGGAACTGTTCGCGCTCGGTGAAGCGGCCGAGCTCGTGGGCGCTGCGCGCGGCGATGATCGAGGCGACGCCCTTCGTCTCCTCCCCGAGCAGCGCCTGGGTGGCGCTCTTCTCCGCCGACGCATAGCGGCCCTGGAAGAAGGCGAGCAGCGCGTCGTTGAGCGCCTGGCGATGGCCGGCGCGCTCGCGCTCCGCGCGGTACATGCGAACGCGCCGCGGGATCGCGACCAGCGTCGCGGCGAGGCGCACCAGGAAGTAGAACGCGAAGTAGCCCGCGGCCACCAGGAACACCATCAGGTTCACCGAGAGCTCGATCCGGTACGGCGCGGAAACGATCACCACGTAGCCGGTGGAGCGCTCGGCGAAGAGCGCGATGCCGACCGCGAGCGCCGCGATCACCAGCGACCAGAGCACGAGGCGCATGGCTAGCGCTTCTCCTGCGCGGCGCGTGCCGCGCGCACCGCGGCGAGGCTCGCATTGATGTCCGGGACCGCGATCGCGACCGGCGTGTCCGCAAGCTGCTTGATCGCGCCCAGCGCGGCGGTGGTCTGCTTCGCGTGCGGGTCGAAGTAGCGCGACACCCAGGTCTGCGACGCGCGCAGGTCCGCGCGGAACGAGCGCTCGTCGCGCGCGAGGAGCGCCACGCGCGCCGAGAGCAGGCGCAGCTTCAGGTTCTCGCGCAGGAAGTAGCTTTGCGCGGGCGAGAGCAGCGCCATGTCGGTGCTCTCCATGTCGCGGATCCGCACCAGCCCCTTCATCTCCTCCCAGAACTCGCGCGCGGCACGCGCGATGCCGTGCCGGTCGTCGCCGGGCCGCCAGCGCGAAGCGGGACGCGGCGGCGCGAGGTTTTCCGAGAGCACCAGCGGCAATCCATCGGCCTGGGCGATGAGCCCGTCGATGCGCACCGCGATGCCCACCGTATCGACCTGGGGCACGGCCTTCAGCCGCTCGATGTCGCCGGCGATCGCGCGACGCAGCGGCGTCGAGGCGGCCTTGTCGGCGCGCGCGAGCCGCTGGTCGGCGGCCTGCAGCGCGGCGAGCGCGGCGCGCACGTTGCCGGCGAGTTGCAGCTGCTGGCTCGCGAGCACCAGGATCTGCTCGACGTCGGAGAGCACGCGCTCGTCGGCGCTGCGCGAGAGGCTGCGGTACATCTCCTCGAGCGCGGCGCGCTGCTGCTGCGTGTCGGCCACGCGCGATTCCAGCTCCACGATGCGCCCCTGCGCCTCGCGCAGCGCCGCCTGCACCTGGCCGAGCGCCGCCTGGGCGCCCGCGCTTTGCGCACCGACCTCGGCGAGGCGATCGCCGGCGGCCTTCTGCGTCGCCTGCGTGGCGACGCGCGTCTGCAGCGCGAGCCAGCCGGCGCCGAGGGTGGCGAGGATCGCCACGATCGCGAGCGCGCGCGCGACGCGATCGCGCGGCTCCTCGCGACGCGGATGCGCGGGAAGCGGCGCGCTCATGGCGTCACCCGCAGCGTCGAGAGCGCGCCGACCAAGCCGTCGACGCCGGCCGGCGCGACCAGCACCCGCTCGAAGCGGCGCGCGTCGGGGTGCGATGCGATCGCCGCGTGGTGCACGACGAGGGTTGCCGCCGCGGCGCACGCGTCGGCATCGCCGCCCAGCATGGCGAGGAAATTCTCCAGCGTCTCGGTGCTGAGCACGGTGACCGCCTGCACCTCGCCGCGCCGCCAGGCTTGCACCAGGGGTGCCGCATCGGCGCGCGGCCGCGCGCGGCGGTAGCACTCGACGTAATCGACGCGCGCGCCCCGCCCCTCGAGCGCCTCGCGCAGGTGCTCCCTTCCGCCTTCGCCGCGGAACACGATGACGCTTTCTCCCTTCAGGTTGCGCAGCTCCGGAGCCGCGAGCAGGCCCTCGCTATCGTGGCGCTCGCGAGGTGAGATCACGTCGCGGAATCCCGAGTTCCGGAGCGCCTGCGCGGTCGCCTCGCCGACGGCGGCGACGCGCGCGCCTGCCGGCCATGCGCCGTGGCGGCGTGCGACGGCAAGCCCATGATCCACGGCGTTCGCGCTGATGAAGATCGCGAGCCCGCACTCGGCGAGCCGCCCCAGCGCCTCCGCGCCGCGTGGCGACGGATTCGTGGGCTCGATGACGAGCGCGGGGAAGATGAACGCGCGCGCGCCTTCGCGGACGAGCGCTTCGGCGAGGCGGTCGGCGGCGGGACGCGGGCGCGTCACCACCACGCCCAGGCCCTCGAGGCGCCCGGCGCTCATGCGCTGCGCCGCGCCAGGAGATCGAGGATCTCCCGGCCGCCCGCCGCAAGCAAGCGCTGGCCCAGGTCCGCGCCGAGCGGCTCGGCTTGCCCGCAGGCGCCGGCGACGCGATCGCGCACCAGGCGCGTGCCGTCGGGCAGCCCGATGAAGCCCTCGAGCGTGAGCGAATCGCCGCGCACCTCGGCGAGCGCGCCCAGCGGCACGTCGCAGCTTCCCTCGACCACCAGGCCGAAGGCGCGCTCGGCGCGCGCCGCGCATGCGGTCGGCGCGTCGACGAACGGCGCGAGGAGCGCCGCGATGTCGCCGCGCTCGCGCAGGGCTTCGATCGCGAGGATGCCCTGGCCGATCGCGGGGAGCGCCAGGGCCTCGGGCAGCCGCGCGCGGATGCGGCCCTCGAATCCCAGCCGCTTGAGGCCCGCGGCGGCGAGGATGATGGCATCGAACTCGCCCGCGTCGAGCTTCGCGAGGCGCGTGTTGACGTTGCCGCGCAGCGGCTTGAAGCGCAGCGCCGGGAACGCGCGCCGCAGCTGGCTCTCGCGGCGCAGGCTCGACGTGCCCACGAGCGATCCGGCGGGCAGCGCCTCGAGGGAGGCGAAGCGCACGGAGACGAAGGCATCGTGCGGATCCTCGCGCGGGCCGAAGGTCGCGAGCGCGAAGCGCGGCGCGATCTGCATCGGCACGTCCTTGAGCGAATGCACCGCGATGTCGGCGCGCCCCTCGTCGAGCGCCACCTCGAGCTCCTTCACGAAGAGCCCCTTGCCGCCCACCTGCGCAAGCGGACGGTCGAGCACGCGATCGCCCTGCGTCGTCATGCCCACCGCCTCGACCGCGAGCCGCGGATGGCGCGCGCGCAGCGCCTCGGCCACCATTTCGGTCTGGCGCATCGCGAGCCGGCTTTCGCGCGTCGCGATGCGGATGCGTTCGGGGAGCTCGGCCATGGAATTCGCAAGCGTACTACAGTCGCCGCGCCGCCCCGCGCTCCGGTAAGATGGAATGCTCTCTCCGCGCATCGCGGATCGCACGACCATGACCGCCGCGCGCCTGCGCGAGATTCCCTACAACTACACGTCGTTTTCCGATCGCGAGATCGCCATCCGGCTCCTCGGCGCGGAAGGCTGGGGCGCGCTCGAAGAGCTGCGTGGGCAGCGACGCACCGGCCGCTCGGCGCGCATGCTCTACGAGGTGCTGGGCGACATCTGGGTCGTGCGCCGCAATCCCTACCTCCAGGACGACCTCCTCGACAACCCGAAGCGGCTGCGCCTGCTGGTGGAGGCGATGCGCCATCGGCTGCGCGAGATCGGCAAGCGGCGCGCGCCCGATGCGCCCTCCGACGACCCGGTGGCGGCGCTCCTCGCGCGCGCCCACGGCGCGGTCGATGCGTTCGAGGCGGAGTTCGCGCAGACGCGCCTGCTGCGCCGCCGGACGCTGCGTCGCCTCGCCGCCATCACGCGCCACGACAACGTGTTCTTCGATGGCCTCGCCCGGGTCTCGCACGTGACCGACGCCACCGACTGGCGGGTCGAGTACCCGTTCGTCGTGGTGTGCCCCGATAGCGAGGAGGAATGCGCGCCGCTGGTGCACGCGCTGGTGGAGCTCGGCTTCACCATCATCCCGCGCGGCGGCGGCACCGGCTACACCGGCGGCGCGATCCCGCTCGATCGCCTCTCCGCGGTGGTGAACACCGAGAAGCTCGAGGCGCTCGGCGAGGTCGAGCGGCGCGTGCTCCCCGGCCTCGACGACGCGGTGCCGGTGATCCGCTGCGGCGCGGGCGTGGTC
>JAICTR010000370.1 GCA_025936275.1 Burkholderiales bacterium | reverse complement strand
GGGCGTGGGCCTCGCGCTGGCGCGCGTGTTCGTGGAGATGCACGGCGGCGCCATCCGCGCCGCGAGCGAGGGAAGCGGCAAGGGCAGCGAGTTCGTGGTGACGCTGCCGCTCGCGCAGTGACGCTTCGCGCCTGGCGCGGCCGGCTCAGCGCCCCCGCACCAGCAGCAGCGGCACCTTCGACTCGCGCAGCACGTGCTCGGCGTCGCTGCCCATCACCAGGCGGCGGATGCCGCGCCGGCCGTGCGTGCCCATGACGATGAGGTCCGCGCCGGACTTGCGCGCATCGCGCAGGATCGTCGCCGCCGCGGGCCCCGACATCGACTCGTAGAGCTGCGACTCGACCTTCACGCCGGCCTTCTCCACCATGCGCGCGGCGCGCTCGAGGATGTGCCGGCCGTTGTCGAGCAGCCCGTCGATGAGCGGCTGCAGCTGCGTCGGCCATTCCGTGACGCCGATCACCACCGACGCGTCGACGACGTGCACCAGGCGCAGCTTCGCCTTCTGGTTCTTCGCGAGCTCGATCGCCTCGCGCAGGCCCTTGGCGGAAGGGGGGCTGCCGTCGATGGGCACGAGGATCTTGCGGTACATGGCTCCTCCGGGAATCGCCTTGGGGCGCGCCCCGATTCTATGCCCTCGCTCACCACGTGCGCTTGGTGACGATCCGCGAGTAGCGCTGGAAGGTCCAGTAAGACCACGCCCAGTCGATCATCACCGCGAGCCGGTTACGGAAGTTGATGAGGAAGTAGATGTGCGCCCACAGCCACACGAACCACGCCGGAAAGCCCCACAGCTTCACGCGGCCGAAGTCGGCGACCGCGGACTTGCGGCCGATGGTGGCGAGCTGGCCGTAGTCGCGATAGCGGAAGGGTTGCGTCGCGCGCCCGGCGAGGCGCGCGAGGATGTTTTTCGCCGCGTGGCGGCCCATCTGCTTCGCCGCCGGCGCGATGCCGGGCACGCCCTCGACCGCGGCGAGATCGCCCACGACGAAGATCTCCTCGTGGCCCGGCACCGAGAGGTCGGGCTCGACCTTCACGCGTCCCGTGCGATCGAGCGGCGCCCCGAGCGAGGCGCCGAGCGGCGAGCTCGCGACGCCCGCGGCCCAGAGCACCGTCTTCGATTCGAGGCGCTCGTCGCCCATCGTCACGCCTTCGGCATCGACCCCCGTGACGCGCTTGCCGAGCCACACCGTGACGCCGAGCCTTTCGAGCTGGATGCGCGCCTTCTCCGAAAGCTCGGGGGGATACGGCGGCAGCACGCGATCGGCGCCTTCGACGAGGACCACCCGCGCGTTCCTCGGATCGTAGTTGCGGAACTCGCCCTTCAGCGTCTGGCGCGCGATCTCGGCGAGCGTGCCGGCGAGCTCGACACCGGTCGCGCCCGCGCCCACCACGACGAAGGTGAGCCACGCCGCACGCTTCGCGGCATCGCCTTCGCGCTCGGCGCGCTCGAAGGCGAGCAGTACGCGGCTGCGAATTTCGAGCGCGTCGTCGAGCGTCTTCAGGCCCGGCGCGTACGGCGCCCATGCGTCGTGGCCGAAATAGCTGTGCGTGGCGCCGGTCGCGACGATGAGGGAGTCGTATTCGACTTCGCCGCCGTCGGCGAGCTTGACCTTCCGCGCCGCGACGTCGATCGACTCGACGTTGCCCATGAGCACCGTCGTGTTGCGCTGGTCGGCGAGGATGTGGCGGATCGGTCCGGCGATGTCGGGCGCGGACAACCCCGCCGTCGCCACCTGGTAGAGGAGCGGCGTGAAAAGGTGATAGTTGGTGCGGTCGACGACGGTCACCTTCGCGTGCGCCTTGCGCAGGTGCTGCGCCGCCCACAGGCCGCCGAAGCCGCAGCCGAGGATCACGATGCGGGGGATGGGAGCGTCTGGCTGGGTCACGATCGTCTTCCTGGGGGCCTTGGAGTTGTGATTGTTCGTCTCGCCAGCGGTTCGCCCGCCGCGGGTGCCTATGGCACGATACCCGTCGCGCGGGTACCGCGGGGAGGCGGCGATGCAACTCGACCAGCAACTGTACGACCTCGAGCAGCGGCTGATGCAACCGGCCACGCGAAGCTCGCGCAGGAAGATCGAGGAATTGCTCGCGGAGGACTTCGTCGAGATCGCGAGCTCGGGGGCCGTTTACGACCGCGCGGCGATCATCTCCGCGATGCTGCTGGAAAATCCCGTGGCGTGGTCGATGGCCAACTTCGAGGCGCGGCTCCTCGGCCCGGAGGTGGCGCTCGTCACCTACCTCGCGACCAAGGGTGGCGGCGCTTCGTCGCGGCGCTGCTCGGTGTGGAAGCTCACCGACGGTCGCTGGCGGCTCGAGTTCCACCAGGGCACGAAGCTCGCCGGGTAAGGCGAACCGCGCCGCCGATCACGGCGCCGCGATCTCCTTCGCGGTCATCACCTTCGCGAACGCGCCGTTGAGCGCCGCGACGAACGCGCCCTGCACTTCCCGCGCGGGGACCTTCGTGCCGTTGAAGGCGAGGTCGCGCGTAGCGCACGCGTCGTGCGCGAGCACGCACTCGAAGCCGAGGTCGGCCGCGGCGCGCGTCGTGGTGTCGATGCACATGTGCGTCATCATGCCGGCGATCACCAGCCGATCGATGCCCTGCCCGCGCAGCTTCTCCAGCAGCGGCGTCTCGCGGAAGCTGTTGGGATAGTGCTTCACGAGCACCGTCTCGCCCGCGCGCGGCGTGACGCTTCCGTGGATCTTCACGCCCTCCGTGTCGGGGAAGAAGAACGTCGCGGTCGGCCGGACCGAGACGTGCTGCATGTGGAAGATCGGCAGCGACTTCGCGCGGAAATTTTCGAGGAGGCCCGCGGCCTGCTCCGCCGCCTGCGGGCTTCCCACGAGCTCCATCTTTCCGCCGGGGAAGTAGTCGTTCTGGATGTCGATGATGAGGAGTGCGGTGGTCATAAGTGAAATTCTCCCTCCCCCTTTATCCCTTCTGTGTCACGAATTTGGTCACGAGGTAGCCGTCGAACGTCTCGGCGCCGCCCTCGCTGCCGTAGCCGCTCTCCTTCACGCCGCCGAACGGCGTCTCGGCCGTCGCGAGCCCCACGTGGTTGATGGTCACCATGCCCGACTCGAGCGCATCGCCCAGGCGCGTCGCGTTGCGGGTCGAAGTGGTGAACGCGTACGCGGCGAGACCGAACGGCAGGCTGTTGGCGCGCTCGATCGCATCGTCGAGCTGC
>JAICTR010000345.1 GCA_025936275.1 Burkholderiales bacterium | reverse complement strand
GCCGAAGAGGTTCCCCCGCGGAACGCCGGTGATGCCGTCCTCGCCGCCGGTGAACGGCGCCTGCAGGCAGAAGAAGAACACCATCTGCGCGAGCGCGAGCGTGATCATCGCGAAGTAGATGCCCTGGCGCCGGATCGCGATCAAGCCCGTCACGACGCCCAGCGCGGTCGCGGTCGCGGTGCCGGTGAGGATCGCGAGCTCGGGGGTGAAGCCCCACACCTTCGCCGCATGCGCCGAGAGATAGCCCGCCATGCCGAGGAACATCGCGTGGCCGAAGGAAAGCAGCCCGCCGTAGCCGATCAGCAGGTTGAAGGCGCAGGCGAAGAGCGCGAAGCACAGCGCCTTCATCAGGAACACCGGGTAGATCGCGGCCGGCGCGACGAGGAGCGCGGCGAACAGCACGATGAAGCCGATCTTCTGGTAGCGCGCTTCCCACTGCTCGTCGCGCGTCGCAGCCGTGCTCGAATCGGCCTCCACGGATCGGTTGGCGTCGATCGACATCGCTAGCGCTGCCCGAAGAGGCCCTGCGGCCGCACCATGAGCACGATCGCCATGATGACGAAGATCACCGTGCTCGATGCCTCGGGATAGAAGTATTTGGTGAGCCCCTCGATGATGCCGAGGCCGAAGCCGGTGAGGATCGATCCCATGATCGAGCCCATGCCGCCGATCACCACCACCGCGAACACCACGATGATGAGCGAGGAGCCCATCTGCGGGCTCACCTGGTAGATGGGCGCGGCGAAGACGCCGGCCAGCCCGGCGAGCGCCACGCCGAAGCCGTAGGTGAGCGTGATCATGCGCGGCACGTTCACGCCGAAGGCCTGCACCAGCGACGGGTTCTCGGTCGCCGCGCGCAAATACGAGCCCAGCTTGGTGCGCTCGATCACGAACCAGGTTCCGAGGCAGATCACGAGGGAGGCCACGATCACCCACGCGCGATACGTCGGCAGGAACATGAAGCCCAGGTTGTAGCCGCCGGTGAGCTTCTCCGGCATGTTGTACGGCAGGCCCGCCGAGCCGAACTGGTGCGTGAAGATCCCTTCCAGGACCAGCGCGAGGCCGAAGGTGAGGAGCAGGCCATACAGGTGGTCGAGCTTGTAGAGGTGCTTCAGCATCAGCCGCTCGATCAGCACGCCGAAGGCGGCGAGCACGATCGGCACCAGCAGCAGCGCCCACCAGTAGCCGAGCCCCGCCTTGTTGAGCAGGAACCACGCGACGAAGGCGCCGAGCATGTACTGCGCGCCGTGCGTGAAGTTGATGATGTTGAGCAGCCCGAAGATCACCGCGAGGCCGAGCGAAAGCAGGGCGTAGAACGAGCCGTTGATGAGCCCGATCAGGAGCTGGCCCATGAGGGCCGGGACCGAGATCGACATCGTCCTACGCCCTTCGCGTCACTTGACGAGCGAGCAGCCGCCGTCATGCAGCGGCCGGAACGCCTCTTCGCCCGGGATCGTCGCGAGCACCTTGTAGTAGTCGTACGGGCCCTTCGACTCGGCCGGCGTCTTCACCTGGAAGAGGTACGCGTCGTGGATGTTGCGGCCATCCTCGCGCACGTGGCTCTTGCCGAACAGCGGGTCGTTGAACGGCTTCTTCTTCATCTGCGCGATCACCTTGCCGCCGTCGTCGCTGTTCAACGCCTGCACCGCGGTGAGGTACTCGAGCACGCTCGAGTAGACGCCCGCATGCACCATGGTCGGCATGCGGCCGTTCATCTCCTTGGACCAGCGCTTGCTCCAGGCGCGCGTCTTGTCGTTCAGGTCCCAGTAGAAGTTCGCGGTGAGGATGAGGCCCTGCGCCTTCTCCAGGCCGATGCCGTGGATGTCGCTGATGAAGACCAGCAGGCCCGCGAGGTTCTGCCCGCCCTTCACGATGCCGAACTCCGCCGCCTGCTTGATGGAGTTGATCGTGTCGCCGCCGGCGTTCGCGAGGCCGATGATCTTCGCCTTCGAGGCCTGCGCCTGCAGCAGGAACGAGGAGAAGTCCTGCGTGTTGAGCGGCACCTTGACGCTCCCCAGCACCTTGCCGCCCGCCTTCTCCACCGCCTTCGTGGTGTCGCGCTCGAGCGCGTGGCCGAAAGCGTAGTCGGCGGTGATGAAGAACCAGCTGTTGCCGCCGTGCTTCACGACCGCGGTGCCGGTGCCGTTGGCGAGCATCCACGTGTCGTACACCCAGTGGATGGTGTTGGGCGAGCACTTCGAGCCGGTGAGGTCCGAGCTGCCGGGGCCGGAGCCGATGAACGCCTTGTTCTTTTCCTTCGTCACCTGGCTCACCGCGAGCGCCACGCCGGAGTTGGGCGTGTCGAAGATCGCGTCCACGCCTTCCGCGTCGTACCACTTGCGCGCGATCTGCGAGCCCACGTCGGGCTTGTTCAGATGGTCGCCGCCGACCACCTCGATCTTGAACTTCGGATGGTGCGCCTTCTTGAAATCCTCCACCGCCATCTTCGCCGCGACCACCGAGCCGGGCCCGCCGATGTCGGCATAGAGGCTCGACATGTCGGACAGCACGCCGATCTTCACCTCGTTGCCGGAAATCTGCGCCTGCGCCGTACCGGCCGCGAGCGCCGCCACCGCGAAGGCGGCCAGGAGCTTGCGCTTGAGCTTCATCGTGTTTCTCCTCTGTTGTTCCTTCAAGATTTACACCCCCAGGTACTCGTGCAGCATACCGGTCCGCGCCGGGAGCTCGGCGGCCGTGAACGATTCGGCGACGCGGCCGTGCTCCACCACGTAGTGGCGATCGGCGAGCGGCGCGGCGAAACGGAAATTCTGCTCCACCAGCACGATCGTGAAGCCGCGCTCCTTGAGCTTCACGATCACGCGCCCGAGCGCCTGCACGATGACGGGTGCCAGGCCCTCGGTGATCTCGTCGAGCAGCAGGATCCGCGCGCCGGTGCGCAGAATCCTCGCCATGGCGAGCATCTGCTGCTCGCCGCCGGAAAGCTTGGTGCCCTGCGCGGTCGCGCGCCGCTCGCGCAGGTTCGGGAACATGCCGTAGATCTCGTCCACGGACATGCCCCCCTTCGCGATCTCGGGCGGGAGCGTGAGGTTCTCTTCCACCGAGAGCGACGAGAAGATGCCGCGCTCCTCGGGACAGTAGCCCACGCCCAGGTGCGCGATGCGGTAGGTGGGAAGGCGGATCGTCTCCACGCCGTTCACGACGATCGATCCGGCGCGCCGCCCGACGAGCCCCAGGATCGCCTTGAGCGTCGAGGTGCGCCCGGCGCCGTTGCGTCCGAGGAGCGTCACCACCTCGCCCTCGCGCACCGTGAAGCTCATGCCGTGCAACACGTGCGATTCGCCGTACCAGGCGTTGAGGTCCGAGACGCGCAGGACTTCCTCAGCCATGGGCGCCCGCCTCTTCCGTCGAGCCCATGTACGCCTCGATCACCTGCGGGTCGCGCGAGATCTCGGCGTACGGTCCTTCGGCGAGCACCGCGCCGCGCGCCATCACCGTGATCGTGTCGCAGATGCCGGAGACGACGCTCATGT
>JAICTR010000342.1 GCA_025936275.1 Burkholderiales bacterium | reverse complement strand
GAGGGCGTCCAGCGCGGCGAAGGGCTCGTCCATCAGCAGGATGTCGGGCTCCATCGCCATGCCGCGCGCGATCGCGACGCGCTGCTTCATGCCGCCGGAGAGCGTGTGCGGCATGGAATCGGCGAAGCGCGTGAGGTTCACCTTCTCGATGTAGGCCATGGCGCGATCCTCGGCCTCCTTGCCGCGCAAGCGTCCGGAGGCCTCGAGCGCGAAGAGCACGTTCTGCCTCACGGTCTTCCATGGCAGGAGCTGGTCGAACTCCTGGAACACCATCACGCGATCCGGCCCGGGGCGCGTCACTTCCGCGCCCTTCAGGCGGATCGCGCCCTCGACGGGCTTGAGGTAGCCGCCCACCGCCTTCAGCAGCGTCGACTTGCCGCAGCCCGACGGACCGAGCAGCACGAACCGGTCCGACGGGTGCACGTCGAAGCTCACGCGATAGGTCGCGGTCACCAGGTGCTCGCGCGTCTTGTACTGCAGGGTCACGCCCTGCACGGCGAGGAGCGGTGCGGCGTTCAAGGCCATCGTCAGCTACCCGGCAGCCCGTACACGTCGGGGAAGAAGAGGTCCTTCCACGACTTCGGCTCGTGCTTGATGATCCCGACCTTGTGCATGAACTCCGCGAACGGCAGGATCCGCTCCGGCGCCAGCGTGTAGTGCATCTGCGGATCGTTCATGATCTTCAGCAGGAAGTCCACCTTCTCCTTGCCGCCGCCTTCCTGGGAGTAGATCTGCGCCGCGCGCTTCTTGTCGGCGTTGATCGAGGCGGTCGCCTCCTCCAGCGCGTCGAACACCGCCTTGTAGGTCCTGGGATTCTCCTTGCGGAATTTTTCGGTCGCCCAGACCATGAGGAACGTGTTCGGCCCGCCCATCACGTCGTAGGAGTTCAGCACGACATGGATCTTCGGGTCCTGCAGCGCGATGTTCTGGAACGGCGGCGAGGTGAACTGCGCGGTGATCTCTCCCTGGCCCGAGAGCAGCGCCCGCAACCCGTCCGGGTGCGAGAGCTTCACCATCAGCGGATTCAGCTTCTTGTAGTGGTCCACGCCGTAGACCTTCGCGACTTCCTTCTGCAGATACATGGTCTGCACCGAGGAGCCGGCGCCGGCGAGGGAAATGCGGTCCTTGTCGGTGAAGTCCTTGATCGTCTTCACGTCGGGATTGCGCGAGATGAGCAGGCACGGCATGGAGGAGAGCGCCGAGACGCCGCGCACCTCCAGATTGGAGCCGTGGGTGCGATCCCAGAGGATGATCGCGGGGCCCGTGCCGCCGGCTGCGAAGTGCAGGCTTCCGGCGAGGAGCGCATCGTTGGCGGCCGAGCCCGCGCCGAGCTTCGCCCACGTGACCTTGGTATCGGGAAGCCCCTCGGCCTTGAGGTGCTTCTCGATCAGCTTGTCGTGCTTCATCACGGTGAGTTGCATGTAGCCGATGCCGTACTGCGACATCATCTTCACCTCGTCCACCTCCGCCGACGCGAGCGTCGACGCGGCGAGGCCGAGCGCCGCGGCCATGGCCACCAGGATCTTGGTTCGTTTCATCATCCCCTCCGGTTGTGGTTGCTGCTGCCTTGTGCGAACGCCTGCGATTCAGCCGACGGCCGCGGATGCCCGGCCCACGATCTGCGCCGCGAGTCCGGTATGGACACGCCCGTCGCGGAACTCCTCGGAGCCGAGGATCGCGACGAGCGCGGGTACATTGTGCTTCACGCCTTCGATGCGGAAAACCTGCAGCGCCGCGATGAGGCGCTCGATCGCCGCGGCGCGCGTCTCGGCGCGCGCGATCACCTTGGCGAGCAGCGGGTCGTAATGCGGCGTCACCTCGCGTCCCGCGGCGTAACCGGTCTCCACGCGGATGCCGCTGCCCGACGGCGGCGCGAACACCGCGAGCTTGCCGGGCGAGGGAAGGAACCGCTTCGGGTCCTCGGCATAGACGCGCGCCTGGATCGCGTGGCCGCTCGCGCGCGGCGCTTGCGGCAGGATCGCCTCGAGCGCTTCGCCCGCCGACGAGCGAAGCTGCGCCGCGACGAGGTCGATGCCGGTGATGTCCTCGGTCACGCCGTGCTCCACCTGAAGGCGCGTGTTCATCTCGAGGAAGCGGTATTCCCCCTGCGGCGAGAGCAGCATCTCGACCGTGCCGAGGTTGTCGTAGCCGAGGCGCCCGAACGTCTGCGCGAGCTTTTCCAGGAGCTGCGCGAGGCGCGGCGCATCCACGCGCGGCGCACGCGCTTCCTCGATGATCTTCTGGTGGCGGCGCTGCACCGAGCAGTCGCGCTCGAAGACATGCGCGACACGTCCGTGCCGGTCGCCGAGGAGCTGCACTTCGACGTGGCGCGGACGCTCGACGAGGCGCTCGAGGTACACCTCGCGGTTCGCGAACCCGCGCGCGGCCATGGAGGCGGCGCGCTCCACCGCCGCGAGGAGCTCTTCGGCGTTGCGCGCGGGGAGCATGCCGATGCCGCCGCCGCCCGCGGCGGGCTTCACCAAAATCGGATAACCGATCGCCTCGGCCGCGGCGAGCACCTCGGCGCGCTCGCCGGAGAGCACGCCCGATCCGCGTCCCACGGGAAGGCCTTCGGCCGCCGCGATCTCGCGCGCGCGGGTCTTGTGGCCCATCGCCTCGATCCAGCGCGGCGCGGGGCCGATGAAGCGCATGCCGGCCGCTTCCACCGTGCGCGCGAACGCCGCGTTCTCGGAGAGGAAGCCGTAGCCCGGATGCAGCGCGTCGCAATTCAGCTCGCGCGCCGCGTGCAGGATCGCGCCCCCGTCGAGGTAGCTCTCGCGCGCGGGCGCGGGGCCGATGTGCACCGTCTCGCCCGCGAGCGCGAGCCACGGCGCATCGCGATCCGCGTCCGAGTACACGGCGGCGCAGGCAATGCCGAGCGCGTTGCAGGCGCGCAGCACGCGCCCCGCCACCGCCCCGCGATTCGCCACCAGCACCTTGTGGAAGATCGCCATCGTCAGAAGCTCGTGGGCCAGGCGCGCATCAGGTGCTGGCCCACGCCCTTCGTGAGCCGCAGGCGATGCACGTCGAGCATGCGGATGAGGTAGTCGCGCGTCTCCTCGGGACGGATCACCGATTGCGCGGCGTAGATCGCGGCGATGTCCCACGGCGCGCTCTCGCGGCTCATCGCGGCGAATGCCTCGTCGTAGCCGGGGGCGCCGGGCTCGAGGCCATGCACGATCTTCACCGCGAACTGCGGGTCCATGAAGCTCACCTCCGCGGTGGGCCACGCCGCCATCTCGTCGGAGTTGCGCCCGCCGCCCATGTTGAGATAGGCCTGCCCGTAGCTCTTGCGCAACACCACCGAGAGCTTGGGCACCGTGGTGAGCGCGAGCGCGTTCATCATGTTCATGATCTTGCCCGGCGCCTTGCGGCGCTCGGCCTCGGTGCCGATCACGAAGCCGGGCGTGTCGACGAGCATCACGACGGGGATGTTGAACGAGTCGCACAGCACGAGGAGGCTGGTGATCTTCTCGCACGCCTCGGTGTCCATCGCCGCGCCCTTGTAGAGCG
>JAICTR010000123.1 GCA_025936275.1 Burkholderiales bacterium | reverse complement strand
TACATGGCGACGCTCGGCAAGGCGCTCGGCGGCTACGGCGCGTTCGTCGCCGGGGCGCCGCGGACCGTCGAATGGCTGCTGCAACGCGCGCGCACCTATGTCTTCTCGACCGCGCTGCCGGCGGCGATCGCGGCGGCGGCAAGCGCGGCGCTGGAGATCCTCGCGTCGGATGAAGCGCCGCTCGCGCGGCTGCGCTCGCGCATCGTCCAGTTCCGCGGGGCGTGCGACGCGCTGGGCGTGCCCGTCACGCCATCGGAGACCGCGGTCCAGCCGATGATCGTGGGCAGCGCCCAACGCGCGCTCGACCTGTCGGCACGCCTCCTCGAACGCGGATTGTTCGTCCCGGCGATCCGTCCTCCGACCGTTCCCGAGGGCACGTCGCGCCTGCGCATCTCGCTCAGCGCCGCGCATCGACCGGAGGATGTCGAGCGCCTCGCGCGCGCCCTCGCGGAAAGCCTCGCATGAGCGGCGAGCGCTCCGCGAAGCGCACGGTGCGCCGCGCGTTCTCGCGTGCCGCGCCGGATTACGACCGGCATGCGGTGCTGCAGCGCGAAGTGGGCACGCGGCTCCTCGAGCACCTCGATCCGATCCGCATCGCACCATCGCGCCTGGTCGACCTGGGCTGCGGCACCGGCGCCGCGTTCGCCGACCTGCGCAAGCGCTATCCGGATGCGCGCCTGGTGGGAATCGACCTCGCGCTCCCGATGCTCGATGCGGCCCGTGCGCGCAACCCATGGTGGCGGCGCGCGCTGCAAGGCAATGCGGCGCAGCTCGCTTGCGCCGACGCCGAGCGCCTGCCTCTCGCATCGGGCTGCGCCGGCCTCTTGTTCTCCAATTTGATGCTGCAGTGGTGCGATCCCTCCGCGGTCTTCGCGGAAGCGGCGCGCGTCCTCGAGACCGGCGGCCTCCTGCTCTTCTCGACCTACGGGCCCGACACGCTGATGGAGCTGCGCGCGGCGTTCGCGGAGGAGGGCGCGCGCCACGTGCACTCCTTCGTCGACATGCACGACCTCGGCGATGCATTGGTCGCGGCGGGCTTCGCGGACCCGGTGATGGAGATGGAGAAGGTCACGGTCGAATACGCGAGTGTGGAGGCGCTCGCGAAGGACCTGCGCGCCGCGGGCGAGGGCAACGCGCTTCCCGCGCGCCCGCGGGGACTCGGCGGGCGCGAGCGGTGGCGGCGCATGGTGGAGCGCTACGAGGGGCACCGGCGCGGGGACGCGCTTCCGGCGACGTACGAGATCGTCTACGGCCACGCGTGGAAGGCGGCGCCGCGCCGCGTCGCCGACGGGCGCGCGATCGTGGACTTCCATCCGCGGCGCGCGCCATGAGGCGCGGTCTTTTCGTCACCGGCACGGATACGGGCGTCGGAAAGACCCTCGCGACGAGCGCGCTGCTGCACGCGCTGCGCGCCGCGGGCGAGGCGGCGCAGCCGATGAAGCCGATCGCGGCGGGCGCCGAGCGCCGTGATGGCCATTGGGTGAACGAGGACAGCGTCGCGCTCGCGCAAGCCGCGGGGTTCGGCCTCGACTCGCTCGAGGAGATCACGCCGATCCTGCTGCGCGAGCCGATGTCGCCGAACATCGCCGCAGATCGCGAGGGCCGGCGCATCGCGCTCGATGCGGTGATCGAGGGCCTCGCGCGCGTGCCGCGCGAGCGCTTCGTGGTCGTGGAAGGCGTGGGCGGGTTCATGGTGCCGCTCGGCGAGGGACTCGACACGGTGCACCTCGCGCAGGCGATGGCGCTCCCCCTCGTGATGGTCGTCGGGCTGCGGCTCGGCTGCCTCAACCACGCGCTGCTCACGGCGCACGCGATCGACGCGGCACGCCTTCCGCTCGCGGGCTGGATCGCGAACGCCATCGATCCGGACATGCTCGTGCCGGATGAAAATGTCGAGACGCTCCGCACGCGCCTGAAGGCGCCGCTGCTCGCGCGCTTTCCCTGGCAGGCGCCCCCCGATGCTCGTGCGCTCGCGGCGCTCATCGACGTGCAGCCGCTCGTCGGGACGAACGCTTGATCGCGGCGCTCTTCGATCTCGACGGCACGCTCACCGATCCGCGCGAAGGCATCACGCGATCGCTCGCCTATGCGCTCGAACGCATGGGCGTCGAGCCGCCGCCACTCGACGACATGCTGTTCGCGATCGGCCCGCCGCTCCGCGGCTCGCTCGCCCGCCTCCTCGGCACCGAGTCTCCCGCGGCCGTGGAGCGCGCCATCGCGCTCTATCGCGAACGCTTCGCCGACGTCGGCCTTTTCGAAAACCAGCCGTACGAGGGCGTCGCCGAGGTCCTCGCCGAGCTGGCCGCAAGCGGCACGCGGCTCATGGTCGCGACGTCGAAACCGACGGTCTTTGCCCGGCGCATCGTCGAGCGCTTCGCGCTCGATGCGCACTTCGAGGCGGTGCACGGCTGCGAGCTGGACGGCGCGCGCGAGGACAAGCGCGACCTCCTGGCGCACGTGATCCCGGCGCATGGGCTGGATCCGGCGACGAGCGTCATGATCGGCGATCGCGGCGCGGACATGCGCGCGGCGCGGCACCACGGAATGCATGCGTTGGGCGCGCTTTGGGGATATGGAAGCGGCGAAGAGCTGCGGCAGGCAGGCGCGCATGCCCTGTGCGCGGCGCCGGTCGACGTGCGAGCGGCGATGGCAGGCTTGCTCGACACCGACCCTCTCCCAGGGGAGAGGGAGGACCTTACGGAAGGCTCGCGCTGAGGAGCGCCACGCCGTGCGCGCCGCGGCGGCGCGCCTCGGCGAGGTCGGCGCGAGTGAGCCCGCCGATCGCATAGACGGGCATCGGCCGGTCGCGAGCGAGCGCCGCGAACCTGTCCCAGCCGAGCGTCGCCGCGCCGGGATGCGAAGGGGTGGCCGTCACCGGGCCGAGCACCGCGTAATCGAGGCCGAGCACGGCGGCGCGCTCGAGCTCCGCCGCGTCGTGGCACGAAGCGCCCACGAGCGCCGCGTCCGGCCGCGCCTGCGCCGCGAGGAGCGCGCGCGCCGTGAGATGCACGCCATTCGCCTGGGGAAAGCGGCCGCAGTCGCTATTCACCACCACGCGCGAGTGGAACGGCTCGGCGCGCGCGAGCGTGCGCGACACCAGGTGCTGCAAGCGCTGCGGATCCATCGCCTTCTCGCGGATCTGCACCAGCAGCCGCTCGTCCACGAGGCGCTCCGAGAGGCGCGCGATCCAGCCGTCGATGCCGAACGCCGCCGCGTTGGAAACGGCCATCACCGCGGGGAGCGCGAGCGCGGCGAGCACCGGCGCATTCGCGGGCAGCATCGGCGCGACATCGGGCCTTTCCAGCGGCTGCCAGCGGATCGCCTGGTCCTCGAGCGGCCGCGGCTCGCCGTTCCAGCGCGCCACGCGGAAGAAATGCAGCCGCACCGTCGCATGCGTGTACGCGTAGACGCGCGTGATCCAGGGCGAGGCTTCGGTCACCTCGATGTCCAGCTCCTCGCGAAGCTCGCGCACCAGCGCCGCGCGCGCGTCCTCGCCGGGCTCGATCTTGCCGCCGGGAAATTCCCAATAGCCGGGATAGGGCTTGCCCGCGGGGCGCTGCGCGAGGAGGAACTCGCCGGGCCGCTCGATCACCGCCGCCGCGACCTCGGTAACTTTATTCATGCAGGGAACCACAGATGAACACGGATGGACACAGATGGCTCGTCAAGGCAATTACGGCGCGGCGATGGGCACGACGCATTCATCCTTCGCAGCTCATCTGTGTTCATCCGTGTCCATCTGTGGTTTCAAACAAATTATCGGCGTTTGTCGGCGGATCCGGACTTCTGCCTTCCCACCCAGTCGCGCGCGAACTGCCACGCAACGCGCCCGCTGCGAAAGCCCCGCTCCAGCGCCCACAGCAACGCCGCCTTGCGCGATTCCTCGCTCGCCGTGCCGCCGAGGCGCTCGACCCAGTGGTCGGCGATCTCGAGGTACTGCTCCTGGTCGAACGGATAGAACGAGAGCCACAGGCCGAAGCGCTCCGAAAGGGAGATCTTCTCCTCGGTAGTCTCGCCGGGGTGGATCTCGCCGTCCACGTGCTTCGCCTCGAGGTTCTCGTCCATGAACTCGGGCATGAGGTGGCGCCGGTTCGAGGTGGCGTAGATCAGCACGTTCGGGGCCGAGCCGGCGATCGTCCCGTCGAGCGCCACCTTGAGCGACTTGTAGCCCGCATCCGACGCCTCGAAGGAAAGATCGTCGGAGAAGATGATGAAGCGCTCGGGCCGCTCGGCGATCTGGTCCACGATGTCGGGAAGGTCGACGAGATCGCGCTTGTCCACCTCGATGAGGCGCAGGCCCTTCGACGCGAATTCCGCGAGCGAGGCCTTCACGAGCGAGCTCTTGCCGGTGCCGCGCGCGCCGGTGAGGAGCACGTTGTTCGCGGGCCGCCCGGAGACGAACTGCGCGGTGTTGTCGCGCAGGCGCCGCTTCTGCTCGTCGATGTCCTTGAGGTCGGCGAAGCGGATCGAGTGCGGATGGCGCACCGCCTCGAGGTAGCCGCCGTGCGCGTTCTTGCGCCAGCGGAAGGCGTGCGCCTTCCAGTCGGGCGCGCGCGCCGCACCGGGCAGCAGGCGGTCGAGCCGCGCGACGAGCTCGCCGAGACGCTCGGCGATTTGCTTGAGCTCCTCGCTCATTTCAGCGTGAAGGTCATGAGCCAGTAGTAGGTCACCGTCTCGACCTGGGCCTCGCGCGCGACGCCGCGCACCGCCTCGGCGAGCTCCTCCGGCGTGGGAAAGTTCTTGAGCACCTCGTACTCCTCGCCGTTGGGCAGGTGGCGCACCTGGTAGGTGTTGCCCTCGGCGTCGCGGCGCGAGATCGCGGTGGAGCTTCCTTCGGCGTAGCGGTTGTCGAGGATCGCCACCACCGCGCCGGGCACGAGCTTCTGCGAGAGGTTCGCGACGAAGCGGGCGAGGTCGCTCTTCTTCACGTGCGACCACCAGAAGCCGGCGAACGCCGCGTCGCATCCGCCGGGCGCGCCTTCGAGCGTGATGGCGTCGGCCTTGAAGAACGACGCGCGCGCCGGCGGGATCGGCTTCTCGCGCGCGATCTCGAGCACCGCGTCGTTGATGTCGCACGCGTAGACCTTCGCCGCCTCGCGCGCGATGAACTGGGTCCAGTAGCCGGTGCCGCACGCGACCTCGAGCACGGTGCGGCCGCGCAGCACCTCCGGCATGCGCCGGCGCAGCCACTCGAGCTCGTGCTGGCGCTCGGGCTTGTCGTAGACCTGCTCGTAGATGGCGGCTCGCTTGGCGTAGTACTGCTGCATGCGCGGCGCGGTTCGGGGTTCAGCCATGGCTCTCACCTCTCGTGGGGGTGCTTCACGACGACGGCCCGTTCAACTGCGGTAATCGGCGTTGATCTTCACGTAGTCGTAGGAGAAATCGCAGGTCCAGACGCTCGCCGATTCGTCGCCGCGTCCGAGCGTCACGCGCACCGCGATCTCCGCGGGCTTCATGACGCGCTGGCCGTCGGCCTCGGTGTAGGCGGCGGCGCGCCCGCCTTCCTCGACCACCGTGACGTCGCCCAGCCGCACGCCGACCCGCGATGCATCGAGGTCCGCGATGCCGGCGTTGCCGATGGCGGCGAGGATGCGGCCGAGGTTCGGGTCGGAGGCGAAGAACGCCGTCTTCACCAGCGGCGAGTTGGCGATCGCCTTGGCGACGCGAGCGCACTCCTCGCGGGTCTCGCCCTCGTCCACGGTGATGGTAATGAATTTCGTCGCGCCCTCGCCGTCGCGCACGATCGCCTGCGCGAGGATGCGCGCGACTTCCGTCACCGCCTGCGCGAGCTGGCCGAACTCCGCCGTGCCCTCGCCCACGATCTGCGCGTGCGCGGCGTGTCCGGTCGCGACCAGCAGCAGCGTGTCGTTGGTGGACGTGTCGCCGTCGACCGTGATGGCGTTGAACGACGCGTCGGCCGCCTCGCGCACCAGGTACCGCAGCGCGTCCTGGCCGACGTTGGCGTCGGTGGCGATCACCGCGAGCATCGTCGCCATGTTGGGCTCGATCATGCCGGCGCCCTTGGCGATGCCGGTCACGGTCACCGTGCGCCCGTCGATCACCGCCTGGCGCGAGACCGCCTTCGCGACGGTGTCGGTGGTCATGATCGCCTCGGCCGCGCTCGCCCAATGGTCGGGCGCGAGGTCCGAGAAGCACTCGGGCAGGCCGCGCGCGATGCGCTCCACCGGCAGCGGCTCCATGATCACGCCGGTGGAAAGCGGCAGCACCGAGGAGGCCGGCGCATCGAAGAGCCGCGCGACGGCGGCGCACACGGCGCGCGCATCCTCGAGTCCCTGCTCTCCGGTGCCGGCATTGGCGACGCCGGTGTTGACCACGATCGCGCGAATCGGCTCCTTGCCCGCGAGATGCTCACGGCACAGGACCACCGGCGCGGCGCAGAAGCGGTTGCGGGTGAAGACGCCGGCGACGCGCGCGCCGTCCTCGAGCGCGACGACCAGCAGGTCCTTGCGGTTGGGCTTGCGGATGCCGGCGCGAGCGATGCCGAGGCGCACGCCCGAAATCGTGAGCAGGTCTTCGGCGCGCGGCGCCTCGAGGTTGACGGCCATCGATCGGTGCGTCTGCGAGGGAAAGGGCGGCGCGCGGACGGGCGCCGGTCGAACGCCGAATTTTACACGGCCACCGGCTTGGACTTGAGGCGCGCCATCGCGTAGGCGTCGATGTAGCGGCCCGCACGCAGCGCGTAGCAGCGGTGCGTGCCCTCCATCTCGAAGCCGAACTTGCGGTAGAGCGCGATCGCGCGCTCATTGTCCGTGTAGACGGTGAGCTCGAGGCGGATCACCGGGAGCCAGTTGTCGGCGAGGTCGACGAGCGCCGCCATGAGCGCGTTTCCCACGCCCTTGCCCTGCCACGCATCGCGCACGACGAGGCCGAGCCCCATGGCATGCGCGCGCCGCGCCGCCTTGCCGATCGGATGAAGGCCGCCGTGGCCCAGGACCTCGTCACCGCAGCAGGCGAGCAGGATGTAGTTGCTGTCCGCGCCCTCGGAGAGGATCTTCATCCATCGCTCCTGCGAGACGAACGGCGTCTGCAGCGTGCCGGAGTACACACCCTCGTCCTGGAAGGTGCGCCAGATGCTTTCGTAGTCGCGCGGCTCGGCGCGCCGGATCACGATGTCCATCGCACGAGGATGGGACGGCGCGGACGAAGACGTCAAGTCGACGGCCGGATGGCCCTCTCCCCGGCCCTCTCCCAAGGGAGAGGGAGCGCCCTACGCGAGCTTGCCGTGGCAGTGCTTGTACTTCTTGCCCGAGCCGCAGGGACAGGGATCGTTGCGGCCGACCTTCTGCGTGGAGCGGATCATCGGTTGCGCGGCCGACGCCGTGGCGGCGGCGCTCGCATTGGCGATCGCCACCGCGGCCTGGGGCTGCGCGTCGTCCGCGGCGAGCGCCTGTCCGAAATCGGAGTGGTGGTACTGCACGTTCTTCAGCGCGGCGGCCGCGGCGGCGGCGCGCCGCTCGGCCTCCTCCACCTGCTCCTGGGTGCGGATCTGCACCGCCATCAGGTGGCGCGTCACCTCGCGCTTGATGGAATCGAGCATCGCGCCGAAGAGCTCGAACGCCTCGCGCTTGTACTCCTGCTTGGGCTGCTTCTGCGCATAGCCGCGCAGGTGGATGCCCTGGCGCAGGTAGTCGAGC
>JAICTR010000147.1 GCA_025936275.1 Burkholderiales bacterium | reverse complement strand
GCACCTCGCGGATGTCGTAGAAGACGTTGAGCGCCTCGCGCACCAGCGCCTCCTTCAGTCCCGGATAGTGCACCTCGACGATCGCGCGCATCGTGTCGCGGTCGGGGAAGCGGATGTAGTGGAAGAAGCAGCGGCGCAGGAACGCGTCGGGCAGCTCCTTCTCGTTGTTGGAGGTGATGAAGATGATCGGCCGGTGGCGCGCGCGGATCGTCTGGCGCGTCTCGTAGACGTGGAACTCCATGCGGTCGAGCTCGCGCAGCAGGTCGTTGGGGAACTCGATGTCCGCCTTGTCGATCTCGTCGACCAGCACCACCGCCTGCTCGGGCGACTCGAACGCCTGCCACAGCACGCCCTTCACGATGTAGTTCGCGATGTCGCCCACGCGCGCATCGCCGAGCTGCGAATCGCGCAGGCGCGAGACCGCGTCGTATTCGTAGAGGCCCTGCTGCGCCTTGGTGGTGGACTTGATGTGCCACTGGTAGAGGGGCTTCGCGAGCGCGCGCGCCACCTCCTCGGCGAGCATCGTCTTGCCGGTGCCGGGCTCGCCCTTCACCAGCAGCGGCCGGCCGAGCACGATCGCCGCGTTCACCGCGAGCTTCAGCTCCTCGTCGGCGACGTACGTGTCGGTGCCCTGGAATTTCATGCGGCCTGTATACAAGCGGCGAACCCTTTCGCCCGCGCGCTCCGTTCAACTCCACACTGCCCACGTGAAAGGATCGCCATGCTCCCCCTCCGCCCGCTCGCCGCCGCACTCGCCGCCGTCCTTCCCGCGCTCGCGCAGGCGGGCGAGGCGCTCACCATCTATTCGAGCGCCGCGCCCGGCACGCTCGACGCGCGCACCCTCGCCGCCGCCGGCGGGCCGGTGGTTCCCGGCTACGCCGTGGTGCGCGAGGACCGCTCGTTCCCGCTCGCCGCCGGCCGCAACATGCTGCGCGTGGACGACGTGCCCGCGCTCATCGATCCGACGACGGTCGCCTTCACCTCGCTCACCGATCCCGCCGGAACGCGCGTCGTCGAGCAGGGCTTCGAATTCGACCTCGCGGGAAGCGCGCAACTCCTCTCGCGCTACCTCGGCCGCGAGATCGTGGTCGAGCAGGCGCGCGGCACCGGTGTCGAGGCCATCACCGGCACGCTCCTCGGCACGCAGGGCGGCCTCACGCTGCGCGCGGCCGATGGCAGCGTGCGCATCGTCGAGCGCTACTCGGGGGTGAAGCTTCCCGAGCTTCCCGGCGGCCTGGTCGCGAAGCCCGCGCTCGCCTGGCACATCGATGCGCGCCACGCGGGCGTGCATCGCACGCGCTTCAGCTACCAGACCGGCGGCATGACCTGGTGGGCCGACTACAACCTCGCCTACTCCGAGCCGCGGCCGGGCGGCTGCCGCGTGGACCTCAACGCGTGGGTCACGATCGTGAACCAGTCGGGCGCTTCCTTTTCCGATGCGCGCGTGAAGCTGGTGGCGGGCGATGTGCACCGCGCGGCGCCGCGCGGCCATGCGGTCCCGGAAGCGCCGCGCATGCTCGCCGCCGAGGTGAAGCGCGAAGGCTTCCACGAGAAGGCGTTCTTCGAATATCACCTCTACGCGCTCGGCCGCACCACGTCGCTCGCGCAGAACTCCACGCGGCAGATCGAGCTCTTCCCCGCGGCGACGGGCGTGGGATGCGAGAAGAAGCTCGTCTACCAGGGACAGGCCGCAAGCTGGGCCTACGGCGGCGCGCCCTTCATCGATCGCAATTACGGCGTGCAGTCCAACCGCAAGGTGGACATCTACCTGCGCCTGGAAAACTCGCAGTCGAACGGCCTTGGCGTGCCGCTTCCCGCGGGCCGCGCGCGCGTTTCGCGCGTGGACGAGGCCGACGGCGCGCTGGAATTCATCGGCGAGGACATCCTCGACCACACGCCGCGCGGCGAGACCGCGCAACTGCGCCTGGGGTCGGCGTTCGACGTGGTGGGCGATCGCAAGCAGCTCGACTTCCGCATGGATGCCGCCGCGCACTGGATGGAGGAGGACATCGAGGTGCGTGTGCGCAACCGCAAGGAGCACGAGGCGGTGGCGGTCGTCGTGCGCGAGAACCTCTATCGATGGAGCCAGTGGAGCATCGTGAAGCGCAGCCACGCGTTCACGAAGGAGGATTCGCGCACCATCGACTTCCCGGTCCGGATCGCCCCGGACGGGGAAGCCGTGGTCCGCTACACCGTGCGCTACACCTGGTGAGGCGGGCGCCTCAGGCCTTCTTGCCGCCCTTGTGCGTGTTCGATTGCGGCTTCTTCTCGCCGCCCTTGGGTGGCGTGGAGCTGGCGTTGACGGCCTGCGCCTTCGGAATCGGCTTGCCTGCCTTCTTCATGTTGGCGTGGTAGTTCGCGATGGTGCGCTCCTGCGCCTGCGCCAACTCTTCCTTCGCCTTCTCGGCGCTGGCCTTCTTCTTGGCGTCGGCGGCTTCCTTCGCGGCCGGGTCCATCGGCGGCGGCGGAGGCAGCTTGGCGACGACAACCGTGCAGGCGAGCAGCAGGGCCGCGGCGAGTCCCGCGGATTGGATGCGATGGCTCATCAGTCGTCTCCCGGGGCCGGTTGCGGTTGGGCGCCGCCGATCTTCTCGGGACGCTTGCCCTGGCGTACCTCGTCGTACCAGATGGCGTGGTGCTCGCGCGCCCACTCCTCGTCCACGTAGCCGTCGCGCATGGCGCGGTAGGCGCCTTCCATGCCGATGGTACCCATGTAGATGTGGCCGAACGCCGCGCAGATGAAGAGCACCGCCGCGATCACGTGGATCACGTTGGCCGTCTGCATCGACTCGCGCACCTGGTTCCAGTTCGGGAAGTCGAGGATGAGCCCGGTGACCGCCATGATGATGCCGAGGAGCGTCACGCCGCCCCAGAACCACATCTTCTCCAGCCCGTTGAAGCGCCCGGACGGCACCTCGTGGCCGGAGAACATGCCGCCGAAGCTCGTGATCCACTTCCAGTCGTACGAGCGCAGCAGGTTGTCCTTCACGAAGATCAGGAACCCGACCACGATCGAGAAGATGAAGAGCGGACCCACGAAGTTGTGCAGGTTCTTCGACACGATGGTGAGCCACGAGAAGCCCGTGTAGCCCAGCCACGGCAGGATGATGTGCTTGCCGAAGAAGATCACGATGCCGGTCAACGCCAGGAACACGAAGCTGATCGCCATCGTCCAGTGCGCCGCCCGCTCGACCGCGTTGAAGCGCTCGATGAGCCGCCCGGTGGGCGCCCCCTTGAGCCGGATCGGGCCCTTGATCAGGTAGAAGATGATGATCGCCGCGAGGACGATCACGATCAGCCACCCGCCAACCTGCGTGAGCGGACCGTTGCGGAAGGCGCGCCACTCGCGGCCGCTGCCCTGGATGAGGACGTTCTTCTCGGACCCCGGGAGCGATGCGTATTGCGGCTTCTCGCTCAACTGGTTCCAGTTCGCCGGCGGGTTGTTCCAACCGGGCACGGCGGTCGACGTCTGGCCCTGCCCGGGCGGCGATTCGGCCGTCGGCGGGGTGACCTGGGGATTCGCGTTGTGCTTCACGTCGGCGCCCTTTACCGGCGCCGTGGTGGGCGGTGCCGGCGACTGCGCGAGCGCGGCGCCCGAGAACGGCAGCGCGAGGGCCGCCCCCAGGATCAAGGCGCCGATGCGGCTCACATGGCTACGGAACATGGTGTTTCCTCCTATTTTTTGGCGGCGCCGGTGCGCAGGTATTCGTTCGAGTGGTCGGCGCGCTCGACGAGCGCCATCTCGAACTTCTGCTTGTCGCCCTTGAAGAGGTCGCCGGCGTAGGGCTTCACGTCCTCCTTGCCGGCGTACGGCTTCGCCTTGTCCTGCGGGATCTCGTGGCACGCCGCGAGCGCGAGCGCCGCGGCGGCCATCATCAGCGCGCTCGCCTTCATGCCTTCGCTCCCAGGTTGTCGGACACCTTGTCGCTCCCTCCGTAGGCCGTGTGCCAGCCCCACAGCTCCTCGCCCTTGCCGCGCGTGACGACGCGGGTCTTGTAGATCTTCGCGATCACCGCCGAATCGCCGGCCATGAGCGCCTTGGTGGAGCACATCTCGGCGCAGAGCGGCAGCTTGCCCTCGGCGATGCGGTTGCGGCCGTACTTGCGGAACTCCGCGACCGAGAAGTTCTCCTCGGGGCCGCCCGCGCAGTAGGTGCACTTGTCCATCTTGCCGCGCAGGCCGAAGGCGCCCGCCTGCGGGAACTGCGGCGCGCCGAAGGGACACGCGTAGTAGCAGTAGCCGCAGCCGATGCACAGATCCTTGTCGTGCAGCACGATCTCGTCCTCGGTGCGGTAGAAGCAGTCCACCGGGCACACCGCCATGCACGGCGCGTCGGTGCAGTGCATGCACGCGACCGAGATCGAGCGCTCGCCCGGCACGCCGTCGTTCAGCGTCACCAGGCGGCGCCGGTTCACGCCCCAGGGCACCTCGTGCTCGTTCTTGCATGCGGTGGTGCATGCGTTGCACTCGATGCAGCGCTCGGCGTCGCAGATGAATTTCATTCTGGCCATGGTCGTCTCCTCACGCCTTCTCGAAGTTGCAGAGCGTGGTCTTGGTCTCCTGCATCATGGTCACGGAGTCGTAGCCGTAGGTCGTGGCCGTGTTCACCGCCTCCCCGCGCACGATCGGCGCCGCGCCCTCCGGATACTTGTCGAGCAGGTCCTTGCCCTGCCACCAGCCGGCGAAGTGGAACGGCATCCAGCTCGAGCCTGGCCCCACGCGCTCGGTGACGAGCGCGCGCACCTTGAGCGTCGCGCCGGTCGGGGTCTTCAACCAGATCCAGTCCCAGTACTTCACGCCGCGGTCGGCCGCGTCCTTGGTGTTCACCTCGGCGAACGCTTCCTGCTGCAGCTCGGCGAGCCACGGGTTGGAGCGCGTCTCGTCGCCGCCGCCCTCGAACTCCACCAGGCGCCCCGAGGAGAGCACGATCGGGTATTTCTTCGGCACGCCGTCCTGCACCGCCTTCTGCTGCACCGTCTTGAAGAGCGTCGGCAGGCGCCAGAACGCCTTCTTGTCGTCGTGGGTCGGGTACTTCTCGACCAGGTCGGGACGCGGGCTGTAGATCGGCTCGCGGTGCTGCGGGACGCCGTCGGGGAAGTTCCACACCACGGCGCGTGCCCGGGCGTTGCCCCAGAAGTGCACGTTGTGGTTCACCATGCACACGCGCTGGATGCCGCCCGAGAGATCGGTCTTCCAGTTCTTGCCCTCGGCCGCGGCCTGCTCCTCCGGCGTGAGCTCGTTCCACCAGCCCAGCTTCTTCATGAGAACGTGGTCGAACTCGGGGTGGCCGATGGTGATCTCCGAATCCTTCACATGCGAGCCGTCGCCTGCGAGCAGGGGCTCGCCGTTCCTCTCGATGCCGAAGTTGGCGCGGAAGCAGCCGCCGCCGTCCATCATCTTCAGGTCCTCGCGATACAGGACCGGCGAGCCGGGGTGCTTCACCTGCGGCGTGCCGTAGCTCGGCCACGGCATGCCGTAGTAGTCGCCGTTGCAGTCGTACCCGGTCTCCTTGTCCACCGTGGGCTTGGTGCAGCGCAGGGTCTTCACGTCGAAGGCGGCCATGTTGCGCATGTGCGCCTTCAGGCGCTCGGGCGACTGGCCGGTGTAGCCGATGGTCCAGTTGCCGCGGTTGATCTCGCGCGTCATGTCCTCGACCAGCGGCTCGTCCCAGCCGGTCTTGTCCTTCACCAGTCGCACGTCCTTCGCGAACTCGGGGCCGAAGCCGAGCTTCTTCGCGAACGCGTACATGATGGTCTGGTCGGGCTTCGATTCGAACACCGGCTCGATCACCTTCTCGCGCCACTGGATCGAGCGGTTCGACGCCGTGACCGAGCCCGAGGTCTCGAGCTGCGTGCAGGCCGGCAGCAGGTACACGCCTTCCTTGCGGTCGGGCATCGCGGAGGAGGCCGTGGGATACGGATCGACCACCACCATGATGTCGAGCTTCTCCATGGCCTTCTTCATGTCCAGGCCGCGCGACTGCGAGTTCGGCGCGTGGCCCCAGTAGACGACCGCGCGCAGGTTGTTCGGCTGGTCGATGAGCTCGTTCTTCTCGAGCACGCCGTCGATCCAGCGCGACACCGTCATGCCCGGCTTCTCCATCAGCTCCTTGGAGGCGAACTGGCCCTTGAGCCACTCGTAGTCGACGCCCCACACCTTGGCCCAGTGCTTCCACGCGCCTTCGGAAACGCCGTAGTAGCCCGGAAGCGAGTCCGGGTTCGGACCCACGTCGGTCGCGCCCTGCACGTTGTCGTGGCCGCGGTAGATGTTGGCGCCGCCGCCGGAGACGCCGATGTTGCCGAGTGCCAGCTGCAGGATGCAGGAGGCGCGCACGAAGGCGTTGCCGATGGAGTGCTGCGTCTGGCCCATGCACCAGATGATGGTCGAGGGGCGGTTCTTCGCCATCGCCTCGGCCGCGGCGTACACGGCCGACTCGGGAACGCCGGTGACGTCCGTCACCTTGTCCGGCGTCCACTTCTGCAGCACTTCCTCGCGCACCTTGTCCATGCCGTAGACGCGCGCGTTGATGTACTCCTTGTCCTCCCAGCCGTTCTTGAAGATGTGGTGCAGCATGCCGAAGAGCAGCGCCACGTCGGTGCCGGAGCGGAAGCGGATGAACTGGTCGGCCTTCGCGGCGGTGCGCGTGAAGCGCGGGTCGGCGACGATCATCTTGGCGCCGGTCTCCTTGGCGTGCAGCGCATGCAGCATCGAGACCGGGTGCGCCTCCGCGGCGTTCGACCCGATGAAGAACATGCACTTCGTGTTCAGCAGGTCGTTGTACGAGTTGGTCATCGCGCCGTAGCCCCAGGTGTTCGCGACGCCGGACACCGTGGTCGAGTGGCAGATGCGCGCCTGGTGGTCCATGTTGTTGGTGCCGAACATGGAGACGAACTTGCGGAACATCTGCGAGGTCTCGTTGCTGTGCTTGGACGAGCCGATCCAGAACACCGCGTCCGGGCCGCTCTCGGTGCGGATGTGCAGGAGCTTCTCCGTGATCTCGTTGATCGCCTGCTCCCACGAGATGCGGCGGTATTTGCCGTCGACCAGCTTCATCGGGTACTTGAGGCGATGCGAGTTCTCCGTCATGCCGTGCTCGCGCACCGAAGCGCCCTTGGCGCAATGCGATC
>JAICTR010000159.1 GCA_025936275.1 Burkholderiales bacterium | reverse complement strand
GCCGGCCATTCGCGAGAAGGAATACGGCATCTGGCAGGCCTGGACCTGGCGCGAGATGCGCGACGAGGTCGAGTGGCTCGCGGCGGGCCTTGCCGAGGCGGGCCTCGCGCGCGGCGCGCACATCGCCGTGATCGGCGCCAACCGCCCGCGCCTCTACTGGACGATCACCGCCGCGCAGGCGCTTGGCGCGATCCCGGTGCCGTTCTACGAGGACGCGATCGCCGACGAGATGGTGTACGTCTTCCAGGATGCGGAGATCGCGTTCGCGATGGTCGAGGATCAGGAGCAGGCCGACAAGCTCCTCGAGATCCTGCCGCGCTGCCCGAAGCTCGCGCGCATCTGGTACGACGATCCGCGCGGCCTGCGCCACTATGCGCAGCCGCGGCTCGCGAGCTGCGAGAGCCTGCGCGAGGCGGGGCGCGCGTTCGTCGCCGCCCATCCCGGTTTCCTCGAGGCGCGCGCGGCGGAGGGCCGCGCCGGCGATCCGTCGATCATGATGTACACGTCGGGCACCACCGGCCACCCGAAGGGCGTGGTGCTCTCGCACGAGAACCTCATCGCGTCGAGCGCCGCCTACGCGGAGCTCGAGGGCCTCGCCGACGAGGAAGAGGTGCTCGCGTACCTGCCGATGGCGTGGATCGGGCAGAACCTCTTCTCCTACGCGCAGTGGATGGCCGTGGGCTTCCGCATCAACTGCATCGAGTCGGGCGAGACCGTGCTCACCGACATGCGCGAGATCGGGCCCACGTACTACTTCGCCCCGCCGCGCGTGCTGGAAGCGCTCCTCACGCAGGTGACGATCCGCATGGAGGATGCGAGCCGCGTGAAGCGCTTCCTCTTCCGCCGCTTCATGGAGCTCGCGCGCCGCGTGGGCGCGGACCTCCTCGATGGACGGCCGGTGCGCCCGCTCGATCGCGCGCTCTACGCGCTCGGCGACCTCTTCGTGTACGCGCCGCTGCGCAATGTCCTCGGCATGTCGCGCATCCGCGTCGCCTACACCGCGGGCGAGGCGATCGGCCCGGACCTCTTCGTCTTCTATCGCTCGCTCGGCATCAACCTGAAGCAGCTCTACGGCTCGACCGAGACCTCGGTGATGGTGTGCGTGCAGCCCGACGGCGCCGTGAAGCCCGATACGGTGGGACCGCCGATGAAGGGCGTGGAGGTGAAGGTCCTGGAGAGCGGCGAGATCGTGCTGCGCTGCCCCGGCCTTTTCCGCGAGTACTACAAGAACGAGGCGGCCACGCGCGAGGCGAAGGACGCCGAGGGCTGGTACCACACGGGCGACGCGGGCTTCTTCGACGCGGCCGGGCACCTGCGCATCATCGACCGCGCGAAGGACGTGGGGAAGCTTTCCGACGGCACGCTCTTCGCGCCGAAGTACCTCGAGAACAAGCTCAAGTTCTTCCCGCACGTGAAGGAGGCGGTGGCATTCGGCGACGGTGCAGCGCAGGCCACCGCGATGATCAACATCGACGTGCAGGCGGTGGGCGACTGGGCGGAGCGGCGCGGCATCCCGTATTCCGGCTACACCGACCTCGCCGCGAAGCCGCAGGTGGTGGAGCTGATTCGCGGCTGCGTGGAGAAGGTGAACGCGGACCTCGCGCGCGACCCGAAGCTTTGCGGGAGCCAGATCCACCGCTTCGTGATCCTGCACAAGGAGCTCGATGCCGACGACGGCGAGCTCACGCGCACCCGCAAGGTGCGGCGCGGCTACATCGCCGAGAAGTACGCGGCCATCGTGCGGGCGCTCGACGCGGGGGCGCCGAGCTGCGCCATCGAGGCGCAGGTGCGCTTCGAGGACGGGCGCACCGGCATGGTCCGCGCCGAGCTCGCCGTGGTGCGCGCGAAGACCTTCGGGCGCGAGAGCGCGATGGCGGCCGCATGAACCTCTCCGAGCTCGAGGCGCGCGAGGCGCGGGCGCTCGAGGAGCGCGCCCCCGAGCCGCGGCGCGCGAGCGGCTCGCCGATCCTCGCGCTGGAGAACGTCTCGCTCGCCTTCGGCGGCGTGAAGGCGCTCTCCGACGTGAGCTTCGATGTGCGCGAGCACGAGATCCGCGCCATCATCGGCCCCAACGGCGCCGGCAAGAGCTCGCTCCTCAACGTGATCAACGGCGTGTACCGGCCGCAGCAGGGGCGGATCGCCTTCCGCGGCGAGGTGCGCTCGCACATGGAGCCGCACCGCGCGGCGAGGCTCGGCATCGCGCGCACGTTCCAGAGCCTCGCGCTCTTCAAGGGCATGACGGTGCTCGAGAACATCCTCGCGGGCCGCAACCTCATGATGAAGAGGAACCTCCTCCTGCAGGCGCTGCGCATCGGGCCGGCGTTGACCGAGGAGATCGCGCACCGCAAGCGCGTCGAGGAGATCATCGACTTCCTCGAGATTCCGCACGTGAGGAAGACCGTCGTCGGGCGCCTTCCCTACGGGCTGCAGAAGCGCGTGGACCTCGGGCGCGCGCTCGCCATGGAGCCGAAGGTACTGCTCCTCGACGAGCCGATGGCCGGCATGAACATCGAGGAGAAGCAGGACATGTCGCGCTTCATCCTCGACGTGAACGACGAGTTCGGCACCACCATCGTGCTCATCGAGCACGACATGGGCGTGGTGATGGACCTCTCCGACCGCGTCGTCGTGCTCGACTACGGCAGGAAGATCGCCGACGGCACCCCCGACGAGGTGCGGTCGAGCCAGGCGGTGATCGACGCCTACCTCGGGGTGAAGCATTGAGCGCCTCGGCCCGCAACCTCACGATCGCGTTCTTCGCGCTGCTCGCCTTCGCGGCGGTCTCGCCGATGCTCTTCCAGGGCGTGCGCTTCCCGCAGTGGCTGGAGATCGTGATCGGCGGACTGATGTCGGGCGTGCTCTATTCGCTGGTGGCGCTCGGCCTGGTGCTGATCTTCAAGGCCTCGGGCGTCTTCAACTTCGCGCAGGGCGCGATGGTGCTCTTCGCGGCGTTGACGCTGGTGAAGCTCATGGACCACATGCCGCTCGTCGCGGCGCTCGCCGTGACGCTGGTCGTGATGGTGGCGCTCGCGTGGCTGGTGGAGCGCCTGGTGCTGCGCCCGCTCGTGAACCAGGAGGGCATCGTGCTCTTCATGGCGACGCTCGGCGTGGCGTACTTCCTCAACGGCTTCGGCCAGATCGTGTGGGGCGCGGACGTCTTCACGCTCGACGTCGGCATGCCCAAGGAGCCGAAGATCCTCCTCGACAAGATGTTCGAGGGCGGGATCCTCGTGAGCATGGAGGACGTGGTCGCGGCGCTCATCGCGGCGCTGCTGGTGGCCTCGCTCGCGATCTTCTTCCAGAAGACCTCCACGGGACGGGCGCTCCGCGCGGTCGCCGACGACCACCAGGCGGCGCAATCGATCGGCATTCCGTTGAACCGCATCTGGGTGATCGTGTGGAGCGTGGCGGGCATGGTCGCGCTCGTCGCCGGCGTGGTGTGGGGCTCGAAGCTCGGCGTGCAGTTCTCGCTGCAGCAGGTGGCGCTGAAGGCGCTGCCGGTGGTGATCCTCGGCGGCTTCACCTCGATTCCGGGCGCCATCGTGGGCGGGCTCCTCATCGGGCTCGGCGAGAAGCTCTCGGAGGTATACCTCGGGCCGCTCTTCGGCGGAGGCATCGAGAACTGGTTCGCCTACGTGCTGGCGCTCGTATTCCTGCTCTTCAGGCCGGAGGGATTGTTCGGTGAAAAGATCATCGATCGTGTTTGAGAGACCCTCACCCCGGCCCTCTCCCAAGGGAGAGGGAGAAAAATGATCTATCGCGAGACCGGCCAGTTCAAGACGAGCTACGCCTCGGACCAGCAGCTCTTCCCGATCCTGCAGGACCGGGTGGTCGTGATCGGCTTCCTGGTCTTCGCGTTCGCGGTGGTCCCGTTCGTCGCGAGCGAATACCTCTTCCGCGCGATCCTCACGCCGTTCCTGATCCTCTCGCTCGCGGCGCTCGGGTTGAACATCCTCGT
Source organism: Burkholderiales bacterium (assembly GCA_025936275.1). Lineage (GTDB taxonomy): Bacteria > Pseudomonadota > Gammaproteobacteria > Burkholderiales > Usitatibacteraceae > Usitatibacter. Next base: position 2,934 of record JAICTR010000159.1, on the reverse strand, counting down.
CGGCTACTGCGGGCAGCTCTCGCTCGGCACCGGCGGGTTCATGGCGGTGGGCGCGTACGCGGCGTACAACCTGGCGCTGCGCCTTCCCGACCTGAACCTCATCGTGGTCTTCATCCTCGCGGGCCTGTGCGCGACGGTGGTGGGCGCGATCTTCGGCGTGCCGAGCCTGCGCATCAAGGGCTTCTACCTCGCGGTGACGACGCTCGCCGCGCAGTTCTTCCTCGACTGGCTGTTCGCGCGCGTCGGCTGGTTCACCAACTATTCGTCGTCGGGCTCGGTCGCGGCGCCGCCGCTCGAGATCTTCGGCTACCCGATCCAGGGGCCGGTGCACAAGTACCTCTTCGTGCTCGCGATCGTGTGCGTTTTGGCGCTCCTCGCGAAGAACCTCACGCGCGGGGCGATCGGCCGCTCGTGGATGGCGACGCGCGACATGGACGTGGCGGCCGAGGTGATCGGCATCCGCCCGCTGCACGCGAAGCTCACGGCGTTCGCGGTGAGCTCGTTCTACGTGGGCCTCGCGGGCGCCCTCTGGGCGTTCGTCTACCTCGAGGCCTGGGAGCCGCTCGCCTTCGACGTGAACCGCTCGTTCGAGCTGCTCTTCATGGTGATCATCGGCGGGCTGGGCTCGATCCTCGGCTCGTTCCTCGGCGCCGCGTTCATCGTGATCCTGCCGATCGCGCTGAACCAGCTCCCCACCAAGCTCGGCATCCCGCTGTCCACCGCGTCGATCTCCGAGATCGAGCTGATGGTGTTCGGGGCGCTGATCGTGTTCTTCCTGATCGCCGAGCCGCGCGGCCTCGCGCGCCTCTGGGCGATCGGCAAGGAGAAGCTTCGACTGTGGCCGTTTCCCCATTGAAGAAGCACCACAACGACAGGAGGATGAGATGAAGCACGCATGGCGCATCAAGGCGGCGGCGGTGGCGCTCGCCGCGGTCGGGGGTCTCGCGATGGCGGCCGACGCCCTCGCGCAGGCCAAGGAGATCTTCGTTCCGGTCCTCGTGTACCGCACCGGTCCCTACGCGCCGAACGGCGTGCCGTGGGCGGACGGCTTCGTGGACTACCTGAAGCTCGTGAACGAGCGCGACGGCGGCATCAACGGCGTGAAGATCGCGTACGAGGAATGCGAGACCGGCTACGCCACCGACCGCGGCGTCGAGTGCTACGAGCGCCTGAAGAGCAAGAAGCCGGTCGCCTTCAGCCCGCTTTCGACCGGCATCACCTACGCGCTCACCGAGAAGGCGCCCGGCGACCACATCGTGCTCATCACCGCGGGCTACGGGCGCGCCGACTCGGTCGACGGCAGCGTCTTCCGCTGGAACTTCCCGATGATGGGCACGTACTGGGACGGCGCGGACATCCTGGTGCAGCACGTGAAGAAGAAGGGCAACCTCAAGGGCAAGAAGATCGCGCTCGTCTACCACGACTCGCCGTACGGCAAGGAGCCGATCCCGGTGCTCGAGGCGCTCTCGAAGAAGGAAGGCTTCAAGCTGATGCTGCTGCCGGTGACGCACCCCGGCGTCGAGCAGAAGGCGACATGGCTGCAGATCCGCCAGCAGCGGCCCGACTACGTGTTCCTGTGGGGATGGGGCGTCATGAACTCCACCGCCATCAAGGAGGCGATCGCGGTCGCCTACCCGCGCCTGCAGATGTACGGCGTGTGGTGGTCCGGCGCGGAGCCCGACGTGGTGCCCGCCGAGCAGGCCGCCAAGGGCTACAACGCGCTCGCGCTCGCGCACTCCGCCGAGAACGACCGGCCGATCCACGCGGAGATGATGAAGTTCCTGTACGACAAGGGTAAGGGCACGGCGTCCGACAAGAAGGAAGTGGGCCAGGTGCTCTACAACCGCGGCATGCTCTCGGCGATCCTCACCGTGGAGTCGATCCGCACGGCGATGAAGAAATACGGCAACAAGGTGATGACCGGCGACCAGGTGCGCTGGGGCGCCGAGCACCTCAACATCGACGCCAACCGCATCAAGCAGCTCGGCGTGGCCGGCATGATGGTGCCGTTCCACACATCCTGCTCCGACCACGGCGGGGCGCACTCGGCGCGCATCCACACGTGGGACGGCGAGCACTGGAGCTATACGTCCGACATGTACACCGCCGACTACAAGCTGCTGCGCCCGATGGTGGAGGCCTCGGCGCTGAAGTACGCGAAGGAGAAGGGGATCACGCCGGTGGATTGCTCGAAGGAGAAGTAGAAGCAATGGCGACGGCGGCGATCCACGCTCTCCCGGCGCCGTTGCTGGACGTGAACGGCATCGAGGTCATTTACAACCACGTGATCCTGGTGCTGAAGGGCGTCTCGCTGCAGGTTCCCGAGGGGGGCATCGTGGCCCTCCTCGGGGCCAACGGCGCCGGCAAGACCACGACGCTGAAGGCGGTGTCGAACCTGCTCGCGGCCGAGCGCGGCGAGGTGACGAAGGGATACATCGAGTTCCGCGGCGAGCGCGTCGACCGCCTCAATCCGTCGGAGCTGGTGAAGCGCGGCGCGATCCAGGTGATGGAAGGGCGGCATTGCTTCCCGCACTTGAGCGTCGAGGAGAACCTCCTCACCGGCGCGTACAGCCGCAAGGCCTCGCGCGCCGAGATCCGCGCCGACCTCGAGAAGGTCTACGGGTTCTTCCCGCGGCTCAAGCAGCGCCGCACCTCGCTCGCGGGCTACACCTCCGGGGGCGAGCAGCAGATGACCGCCATCGGCCGCGCGCTCATGGCGCGGCCGCGCATGATCCTCCTCGACGAGCCGTCGATGGGCCTCGCGCCGCAGATCGTCGAGGAGATCTTCGAGATCGTGAGGAACCTCAACGAGGCGGAGATCGAGCGTTTCCTCTTCGCGGAGCTGATAAGGTTGGTGTTGCTTCGTTTCTAAGATTAGGGCATGGTCCTGCTGTACGGGAGCCTGGTGATGGAAGGGAGTGCCGAGTCGCTCTC
>JAICTR010000223.1 GCA_025936275.1 Burkholderiales bacterium | reverse complement strand
CGACCGCCGCGGCCGCGGTGCGCGCGGCCGAGGCCGAGGTCGCGAAGGCGAAGAGCGCGCTCGGCAAGACCGGCGACGAGAACGCGGCGGTGCAGGCCGCGACCGCCGCCGTCGAGCAGGCGCAGCTCGACCTCGACCGCACGCGCGTCGTCTCGCCCGCCGACGGCGTGATCGCGAACTTCACGCTGCAGCCCGGGAACACAGTGCAGCCCGGCCAGCCGCTCTTCGTCGTCATCGCCAACGACGAGTGGTGGGTCGATGCGAATTTCAAGGAGACGCAGCTGAACGACGTGCGGCCCGGCGAGAAGGCGCGGGTCGTCTCCGACGTCTATCCCGATCATCCCTTCCATGGCGTGGTGCAGAGCGTCGCGGGCGGAAGCGGCGCGGCGTTCTCGCTGCTGCCGCCGCAGAACGCCACCGGCAACTGGGTGAAGGTCACGCAGCGCGTGCCGGTGCGGGTGCGCATCACGGATCCCGACCCGCAGCATCCCTTGCGCATCGGCACCTCGGCCACCGTGAAGGTCGAGAAGGCGCAGTAGCGTGTTCGGCAAGGTCCTGCTCGCGTACGACGGCACGGCGGAGGGCCGCCACGCGCTACGCCAGGGCGCGGAGGTCGCGATGTGCATGAAGAGCGAGACCTACCTCCTCGCGATCTGCCAGAGCTACCTCGCGACCGCGATCCCCGAGGGCGTGACGCCGGAGCTCGCGCGCTGCGAAGACGAGCGCGCGCAGGCTCTCCTCGGCGAGGGCGTGCAATGGCTCAAGGACCACGGCGTCGCGGCCGAGGGCGCGCTCGAATACGGCAACGCGGCCGATTGCATCGCCGAGGTGGCCGAGCGCATCGGCGCCGACCTCATCGTCGTCGGCCACAAGCACCGCAGCCGCCTCGCGCGCTGGTGGAGCGAGTCCGACGAGGAATCGCTGCTCGAGCGCGTGCGCTGCAGCGTGCTGGTGGCGGTTTCGGAATAGAGGCCTCCCTCCCGGGGAGAGGGTCAATGTCGGCAACCGCGCAACCCTCTCCCCAGCCCTCTCCCACGGGAGAGGGTGCGGTTCTGCCCACCGGCGCCGAACGCCTGATGATCACGCTCGCGGTGATGTCCGCGACGCTGATCCAGGTGCTCGACACCACGATCGTGAACGTCGCGCTGCCGCACATGGCGGGGCAGCTCGGCGCGACCACGGACCAGGTGAGCTGGGTACTCACGAGCTACCTCGTGTCCTCCGCGATCGTGATGCCGCTCACCGGCTACTTCTCGGATACGCTCGGCCGCAAGAAATTCCTGCTGATCTCCATCACCGGCTTCGTCGCCGCCTCGGCGCTCTGCGGCATCGCGCAGAACATCGCCGAGATCGTGTTCTTCCGGCTGCTGCAGGGCGTGTTCGGCGCGGCGCTGGTGCCGCTCTCGCAGGCGATCATGACCGACGCCTATCCGCCCGAGGACCGCGGCAAGGCGATGGCGATCTGGGGGCTCGGCGTGATGGTGGGCCCGGTGCTCGGCCCCACGCTCGGCGGCTGGCTCACCGACGTCGCGAGCTGGCGCTGGACCTTCTACATCAACGTGCCGGTGGGCGCGCTCTCCTTCTTCCTCGCGACGCAGTACGTGAAGAGCGCGGAGCGCAGGCAGCGGCGCATGGACTGGACCGGCCTCGCGCTGCTGGGCGCCGGCATCGCGGGCGTCCAGTACATGCTCGACCGCGGCACCTCGGCCGACTGGTTCGCGGCGGCGGATATCCGCGCGGCCGCGGCGATCGGCGTCGCGGGGATCGTCGGCTTCTGCATCTACAGCTTCATGCGCGGGCCCAGGGCGCTCTTCGACGTGCGCATCTTTCGCGATCGCAACTTCGCGATGTCCTGCCTGGTGATGATGTCGATGGGGCTCGGGCTTTTCGGCGGCCTCGTGCTGCAGCCGATCCTGCTCGAGGGCCTGCTGCAATATCCCATCGTCACCACCGGGCTCGTGATGGCGCAGCGCGGCGTGGCGACCGCCGTGGCGATGATCGTGGTCGGCCGCCTGGTGGGCAAGGTCGACGTGCGCTGGCTCATCGGCACGGGGATGGTGCTGGGCGCGATCGGCTCCTGGGCGATGACGCACTACTCGCTCGAGGTGAGCACGCTCTGGATCGTCTGGCCGATCGTGGTGCAGGGGCTGGGCTTCGGGCTCATCTTCGTGCCGCTCTCGGCGATCGCATACCTCACGCTGCCGCGCGAGCGCACCGCGGAAGCGGCCGGCATCTACAGCCTGGTACGCACCCTCGGCGCCTCGGTGGGCATCTCCATCGTGACGACGCTCCTCACGCGCTACTCGCAGGTGAACTGGAACGAGCTCGGCGCCCACATCACGCGCTTCAACCCGGATGTGCGCGCGTATCTCGGCTCGCTGCATCTTTCGCCGACGGATCCGCACGCGCTCGCGATCATCGCGGCGCAGATCGGGCAACAGGCGGAGATGAACGCGCTCCTCGACGTCTTCCAGCTCACGGCATGGAGCTTCGTGGCGATGCTGCCGCTGGTGCTCCTGCTCAAGCGCTCGCGCCGCTGAGGGCGCCTTTCGATTCATTGGATGAAACGCAACGCGCCTGATACTTTCAGGTAGCGAGCGGTAAGGTTTGCGTCTATCGTGGCCCCTGCACGCACGCTCCGCAGAACGGGCGGCGGCACAACCGACAAGGAGGGGTCATGAATTCACGGGTTCAAGGCATCAGCGAAGACTGGCTGTCCCTGTGGATCGGGCTGGCGGTCTTCGTGCTCGCGCTCGGCATGCTGGCCGGTGCCGACCTGCTGGGCTGGGTGGTCTCGACGCATGTGTGGACCGATGTCTCGAAGGCGCTCGCGCCGGCGTCGAAAGCGTACGGGGGATTGGGGGGCATCGGCGCGCTGGTGGCAACTTACGTGGCGCTCACGGTCGTGCTCTCGATCGGCGCCGCGGCGCTGAAGGTGGACGTGAAGCGCTTCGCGCTGGGCTTCACCGCCGTCTTCTGGCTCGCGTACCTCGCATGGATCGTCGGCAGCTTCGCGAACTTCGCGGCGAACACGCCGGCCGACATGAAGAAGTTCGGCATCGGCTGGTCGCTCAAGCTCACCAACGAGGGCGGCTACATCGTCGCGCTGCTGGCCGGGCTCTTCATCGGCAACTTCATGCCGGGCTTCGCGGGCTGGATGAAGGAGGCGGTGCGCCCCGAGCTCTACGTGAAGACCGCGATCGTGATCCTCGGCGGCTTCCTCGGCGTCACCGCCGCGGAGAAGCTCGCGCTCGCGACCTCGGTGATGTTCCTCGGCCTTGCCGCGATCGTGTGCGCCTACCTCATCTTCTGGTCGGTGGTGTACTACGTCGCGCGCGTGTGGTTCGGCTTCAACCGCGAGTGGGCCGCGCCCCTCGCCTCCGGCATCTCGATCTGCGGCGTGTCCGCCGCGATCGCCACCGGCGCGGCGATCCGCGCGCGCCCGATGGTGGCGATCATGGTGTCCTCGCTGGTGGTGATCTTCGCGGTGATCGAGCTCCTCTTCCTGCCGTTCCTCGCCGGCGAGTTCCTGTCCCACCAGCCGCTGGTGAGCGGCGCGTGGATGGCGCTCTCGGTGAAGACCGACGGCGCGGCGGTCGCGAGCGGCGCCATCACCGAGGCGCTGGTCCTCTCGCGCAACGCCGCCGAGGGCATCAACTACGCGAAGGGCTGGATCATCGGCACCGCGGCGACGGTGAAGGTGTTCATCGACATCTTCATCGGCGTGTGGGCTTTCGTTCTCGCCTACATCTGGACGCGGCACATCGAGGTGCGCGCGCCCGGCGAGCAGGCGAAGGCGCGCGAGATCTGGGACCGCTTCCCCAAGTTCATCATCGGCTACGTCATCACCTTCGTGCTGGTCCTCGCGATCGCGCTTTCCGCGGCGCCGGACGTGCTCGCGAAGGTGAAGTCCGCGATGGGCGAGGCGAACGCGTTCCGCGGCATCTTCTTCGTGCTCACGTTCTTCACCATCGGCGTGATGTCCAACTTCCGCAAGCTCTGGGAGGAGGGCATCGGCAAGCTCGCCGCGGTGTACCTCGTGTGCCTCTTCGGCTTCATCGTGTGGGTGGGGCTCGTGATCTCGTGGCTGTTCTTCAGCGGCGTGAAGCCGCCGCTCGCCGGTTGAGAAAGGGAGGATCGAATGAACCAGGCCAGGATGGATCGCGAAGCGCCGGGCGCGGCGCCGCGCGTGGGCGATGAGATGCGCAAGATGGGCACCGAGCCGCTGCTGCCGATCGAGAAGAAGCTGATCGGCTACAGCCTCACGCTCGGCATCGTGTTGCTGGTGGTGCTGTGGGGCGTGGCGCAGATGTTCCTCAAGGGATGAAGTGGTAGATTGCCGGCTCCTTCCCCACGAGGAGCCGGCCATGGACAAGGTTTTCCACGACACCTGGACCCCGCGCGCGCTGGGGCTGATGCGCATCGTCCTGGGTTATCTCGTGCTCGCGCACGGCACGGCGAAGCTGCTGCACGTGCCGCACCAGCCGATGTTCGACAACCTGCAGGTCTTCTCGCTGATCGGCCTCGCCGGGATCATCGAGCTGGTGGGCGGTGCGTTGCTGATCGTCGGGCTCTTCACGCGCCTCACCGCGTTCATCCTCTCCGGCGAGATGGCGTTCGCCTACTTCATCGGCCACGCGGGCGCGAAGGGCAACTTCCTCGTGCCGCAGCTGAACGGCGGCGAGCTCGCGGTGGTTTACTGCTTCGTGTTCCTGTTCATGGCCGCGGCCGGCGCGGGGGCGTGGAGCATCGATGCGGCGCGCGGGAAGGGTACGGTCGCCGCATGACGGGTTCCCCCTCGCTCGAAAGAGGGTCGAGGGGCCGCATCGCCATCATCGTCCTCGCCGAGCTTTTCGGCACGTCCCTCTGGTTCAGCGCCAATGCGGCGTTCGACGACCTCGCGCGAGCCTGGAGCCTCGCGCCTTCCGACCTCGGCACGCTCACCATCGCCGTGCAGTCGGGCTTCATCGCCGGCACGCTCGTCTTCGCGCTCACCGGCCTCGCCGATCGCTTCGCCGCGAGCCGGCTCTTCGCCGCCTGCGCGCTCCTCGGCGCGGCGGCGAATGCGCTCTTCGCCTTCGCGGCGCACGGGCTCGCGAGCGCGGCGCTGCTGCGGTTCGTGGTGGGCGTCTCGCTCGCCGGCATCTATCCGAT
>JAICTR010000481.1 GCA_025936275.1 Burkholderiales bacterium | reverse complement strand
CGTCAAGGAAGACTGCGCAGACCTGCGCAACAGCCGCGTCGTGGACCTCATCCGCGAGCTCGAGTCGTATGGAATCGACGTTCGCGTCCACGATCCGCGCGTCTCCCGCGACGACGCGATGCGTGAGCACCGCATCGCGCTTTCCGAGTGGGACATGCTTCCGGACTGCGATGGGATCGTCCTCGCGGTCGCGCATCGCGAGTTCCTCGAACGTCCGCTCGATGAGCTGCTCGCGAAGGCCGCCCCGGGCGCCTGCGTCATCGACGTGAAGTCCGTTCTCGATCGACGGGCGGTCGAAGCACGCGGCTTCGATCTCTGGCGGCTGTAGCTTCGCGCCGGCCTCGGCGAGGACGGTTACGGCTGCAACCTGAAAGCTACGCACGTAACGGAATACCCCCTCCCCTCGCGCGTGCGCGAGTCGTAGCCTCTGCGGCATAGAGCTGCGGCGAGTTCGACACCGCCGGCGCGAGCCGGACAAAGGCCCTGGAGACGATCCCGGGGGAGGCGCGATCGCATGGCGGCCGAGAGGGGCGCACATGGGACTCCACCCGGCACTCGCGGGCGCGTCGTGGCTGGCGCCGCTCGCCATCGCGTTCGTGAGCGCGTCGGCGGCGACGCTCGTGCTCGCCGTCGCATCCGGCGGGGGCGGATTCCGCTTCCTCGGCAACGGCTACAACGACCCCGGTCCGCGCATCCCGGCGCTCCTCGGCGGCCTCGCCATCATCGTCGCTTTCGCGCTCTCTACCACCAGCGTGGGACTCCTCGGCGATGCGCGCTATCTCCTCGCGATCATGTCGCTCATGTTCGCCCTCGGCCTCTGGACCACCATCGGGCACACGCGCGACCTCATCGAGATCTCGGCGCAGGTGGTCATCGCCGCGCTGCTGGCGAAGGTGGCGGGCGTGGAATTGCGCGATGCCGGCGACCTCATCGGGATCGGCGCGATCCACCTCGGCATCCTCGCGCTGCCGGTCACCGTGCTCGCCATGGTGGCGCTCGCGCAGTCGCTGGTGATGATGGACGACCTCGAGGGCTTCCGCGCGGCGTTCGCTTTCACCGCGCTCGCATGGCTCACGGCGGCGGGCGCCGCCTCGGGGCTCGACCATCCCTCGCGCGTCGCGTTGCTGCTCGAGGCGGCGCTCGCGGGCTACCTCATGACGACGGTGCTGCTGCGCACGTGGTCGCGCCCGCGCGTCTTCCTCGGCAACGCCGGCGGCCTGATGATCGGGTTCGCGCTCGGCTGGCTCGCCATCGACCTCACGCAGGGACCCGGGCGCACGGTGCCGCCGATCGCGGCGCTCTTCTTCGTGCTGCTGCCGCTCTTCGACGCGGGCTCGGTGGTGCTGCGCAAGTTCGAGCGGCGCGAGAGCCCGCTCGAGCGCACGCGCAGCGGCCTGCACCACTACCTCTTCGCGCGCGGCTTCAGCTCGGCGCAGGCGCTGGTGATGCTGGTCGCCGCCTCGGCGCTGCTCGGCGCGGTGGGATTCTTCGGCTGGTACCTCGGCGTGCCGGAGCCCGCGCTCTTCTGGGTCGCGTTCTTCGGCTTCCTGCTCTACCACGCGTGGATCAAGGAGGCGTGGCGGAAGCTGCGCGGCGTGTACTTCGTGATCTGACCCTCTCCCCGGCCCTCTCCCAAGGGAGAGCGAGAGATCACGCGCGCAGGCTGCGGTCGCGGAAATACGCGATCGTCTTGCGAAGCCCCATCTCGAGCGGCGTGAGGGGCTCCCAGCCGCCGAGCGTCGCCTGTGCGAGCGAGATGTCGGGCCGGCGCTGCTTCGGGTCGTCGGCGGGAAGCGGCCGGCGCTCGATCTTCGACCTGGATCCGGCCTGCTCGACCACCATCTCGGCCAGCTGCAGGATGGTGAACTCGCGCGGGTTGCCGAGGTTCATCGGGCCGGTCGTCGCATCGTCGGTCGCCATGAGGCGCAGCAGCGCCTCCACTAGGTCGTCGACGTAGCAGAAGGAGCGCGTCTGGCTGCCGTCGCCGTAGATGGTGATCGGCTCGTTCCTCAGCGCCTGCATGATGAAATTGGAGACGACGCGCCCGTCGTTCGGGTGCATGCGCGGCCCGTAGG
>JAICTR010000259.1 GCA_025936275.1 Burkholderiales bacterium | reverse complement strand
CTCGCCGCGGCGATGGCGCAGGCGCAAACCCCCGCGGCTGCCGTCGCGCCGCCCGCTTCGACAGCGATGTCGCAATCCGCGTCGCCAGCATCCACGAGCCAGACGGCGATCTCGGCGCCTTCGAGCACATCGTCGGCGACGTCTTCGCCCACGACCTCATCCACGACGACCTCGAGCGGCATCGCGACGCCGGCCGCCAACAGCGCGGCGCAAATCGGCAGCGCGACGAGCGGCACCAGCGCATCGGGCACCACGAATGGCGACGCCACATCGCGCAACGCCACGACCAGCGAAATCGGCGCCGCGATCGGCCCGACGACGAACGCTTCCTCGTTCGGGCCCGACTCGTCGTTCTCGAACGATAGCGGCAACGCCGAGCTCGGTACCTCGCCGGGGCAGACGTCGATGGGCACCGCGGTCGGCAACTCGGGCGCCGGACTCGGCGTCGGCAGCGCGACGCTCGGCACCGGCAACGCCCCCACGACGCTCACCACGACGGGCAGCGGCCTGCTCACCACCGATGCGGTTTCCGGCGCCGTGTACGGTGGCGGCGGTGGCAGCATCGGCGGATCGGCCGTCGCGATCGCGCCGGCACCGCGCGGCTCCGCGGCGAACGCCACGCCGCTCCTCGACCAGGCGACGCGCCGCGCGGAGCAGCGCATGCAACGCGAACGCGCCGCGGGAGCTGCGCCGCGCATCATCGGCATCGCGCCGCGCACCAACGTCGACCGCACCGACGAGATGCCGGACGATCCGATCATCCGCTACTGAGCTGTCGTCGCACGGCAACGGCGGCGATGTCCTACATCGCCGTCGATTCCAATCACCGAAATGATCCGGCCGGACGACCGGCCCGACCGCCCGCGCGTCGAATTGCATCGTCACCATTCGGGAAAGCACAACTTCCGCGAATGACGACGACATGTACTCCCAAGAGATCCGGACGATCCTCGCCGAGCACGCGCGCCTGCCGGTCGGCGTGGAGCAGCTCACCGACGACAGCGACCTCTACCAGGCGGGCCTCACCTCGCTCTCGACGGTGAACCTGATGCTCGCGCTCGAGGAGCACTTCAACGTCGAGTTCCTCGACCGCATGCTGGGCCGCAAGACCTTCGGCTCGATCCGCGCGCTTTCCGAGGCGATCGGCGAGCTGCGCGGCGCCTCCAACGCCGAACCCCTCACGGAGTGACACGATGAGCACGCTCCTCGCCCGCAGGACGCAGTCCTTCGCGCCGACCGACTTCGAAGCGCTCCTCGCCAGGGTGCACGCGATCGGCCGCGGCGAGGTCGCCGCCAACGCCGATGCCGTGGACCGCGAGGCGCGTTTCCCGCGCGAGGCGTTCGCCGCGTTCCGCGACGAGAAGCTGCTCTCCGCCTACGTGCCGCGCGAATACGGCGGCATGGGGCTCGACGTGGCGCAGGTGGCGGCGCTCTGCGAGGCGCTCGGGCAGTACTGCGCCTCGACCGCCATGATCTTCGCCATGCACCAGATCCAGGCCGCGTGCATCGTGCACCATGCGCTCGGCAGCGAGTGGTTCCGCGACTACGCGAACGAGATCGTCGCGCACCAGCGGCTGCTCGCCTCCGCGACGACCGAGCTCGGCATCGGCGGCGACGCGCGCTCGAGCATCTGCGCGGTGAAGGTCGAGGGCGGCCGCTTCACGCTGGAGAAGCAGGCCCCGGTGATCTCCTACGGCGCCGAAGCGGACGCGATCCTCGTCACCTGCCGCCGCTCCGAGGAGGCGCCGAGGAGCGACCAGTTGCAGGTGCTGGTGCGGCGCGAGGACTGCGAGCTGAAGCCCCTCTCCGCGTGGGACACGCTCGGCTTCCGCGGCACGTGCAGCCCGGGCTTCGCGTTGAAGTCCGCGGGCGACGCGCGCCAGATCCTGCCCGCGCCCTATGCCGAGATCCACAGCCGCACGCAGCATCCGTTCGCGCACGTGGTGTGGTCCTCGCTCTGGCTCGGCATCGCCGCCGACGCGCTTTCCCGCGCGCGCGCGGCGGTGCGCGCCGAGGCGCGCAAGAGCCCCGGCGCCACGCCGATCTCCGCGACGCGCCTCGCCGAGGCGGACCTGCTGCTCGACTCGATGCGCGCGACGGTGCACGGCGTGCGCGACGAGTATTCGCGCCTCCTCGCCGCGGGCGATCCCGAGGCGTTCGTGAGCTACGGGTTCGTGATACGCGTGAACAACCTCAAGCTCAACGCCTCGCAGCTCGTGCTCGACGTGGTGTCCCGCGCGATGGTGATCTGCGGCATCGCCGGCTACCGCAACGATTCCAAGCTCACGCTCGGGAGGCACCTGCGCGATGCCACCGGCGCGGGGCTGATGGTCAACAACGACCGCATCCTCGGGCAGAACGCCACGATGCAGGTCGCGATCCGGGAGGGCTGAGCGATGTGCCTTTATCCCACCGAGCATGCCGACCTCGCGATGCCGATCGAGGAGCGCTATCGCGGCTACCTCGACGAGCTCGTCGGGCATCGGCACCTGGTGCCGACCGGCGTGCCCGGCGTATATGGACGCGGCACCGAGTTCGAGCGCGTCATCGAGCGCTTCGACGCGCTGGTGACGCGCCACGGCGCGGCGCTCGCGCCCGAGGTGATGCGCTTCCCGCCGATCTTCAACCGCAAGCACTACGCGAAGATCGACCACATCCGCAATTTCCCCGACCTCATGGGCTCGGTGCACACGTTCACCGGCGGCGACCGCGAGCACCGCGAGATGCTCGGGCGCTTCGAGCGCGACGAGGACTGGAGCCGCGACCTCTCCGCGTCCGAAGTGATGATGACGCCGGCGATCTGCTATCCGCTCTATCCGTCCGCCACCGGCACGCTGCCGCCGGGCGGGCGGCGCGTCGATTTGCAGGGCTACGCTTTCCGCCACGAGCCGTCGGTGGATCCGGCGCGCATGCAGATCTTCCGCATGCACGAGTTCGTGCGGCTGGGTACCCCGGACGAGGCGCTCGCGCATCGCGACCATTGGATCACGTTGGGCCAGGAGATCTTCCATTCGGTGGGCCTTCCGACGCAGCCCGTGGTGGCGAACGATCCGTTCTTCGGCCGCGGCGGCAAGGTGCAGAAGGCGATCCAGCGCGAGCAGAACCTGAAGTACGAGTTCGTGGTGCCGATCTGCTCCGAGGAGAAGCCGACCGCGATCGGCTCCTCCAACTACCACCTCGACCACTTCGGCGCGGCGTTCGGCATCCGCACGCACGACGGCGCGGTCGCGCACAGCGCCTGCGTGGGCTTCGGCCTCGAGCGCGTGGCGCTCGCGCTCTTCCGCACCCACGGCCTCGAGACGCGCGCATGGCCGCGCGAGGTTCGCGATGTGCTCGGCCTGGGTTGAGTCGCGGCGCACGGCGATCGCGCCGCTCGACCCGGCGACCTACCGGCGCCACCGGCTGCACGGCGAGGATCGCGTCTGGGCCGAGACCAACTGCTACACCGACCTGCTGATCGAGCTCGCGCACGGCCTCGGCTTCGAGCCGCTCGCGATGCTCGGCTTCACGCTCGCGATCGACTTCGAGGGCGACCAGTGGACGTTCTTCAAGCCGCCCGCGGCCGACCTCCACACGCTCTACGGCTTCGACCTGCAGGAGCTCGCCATCTGGCGTCCGCTCGCCGAGCACGTGGCCGAACAGGTGGAGGCGGGTCGCCCGGTGCTGGTGGAGCTCGATTCGTGGTTCCTCCCCGATACGGCGGGAACCGCGTACCGGCTCGCACATACCAAGACGACCGTGGGCGTGAACGAGATCGACGTCGCGCGCCGGCGCCTCGGCTACTTCCACAACGCGGGCTACTTCGCGCTCGAGGGCGACGATTTCAGCGAGCTCTTCCAGCTCGACGGCGTGCCGCACGAGCGCGTGCTGCCGCCGTACGTGGAATACGTGAAGTGGCGCGAGGGGTTCGTCGCCCCGCGCGGCCGCGACCTCGCCGAGGCGGCGCTGCCGCTCCTCGCGCGCCATCTCGCGCGCGCCCCGCGCGAGAATCCGTTCCCGCGCTTTCGCGAGCGCCTCGCGCGCGACCTCGAATGGCTGCTCGCCGCGCCCATCGAGCGCTTCCACGCGTACTCCTTCGCGAACCTGCGCCAGTACGGCGCGTGCTTCGAGCTCGCCGAATCGCACCTGCGCTGGCTCGGGTCGCACGGCATCGCCGACCTCGATCGGTCCGCGGCGGCGCTGCACGAGATCGCCGAGACGGCGAAGCGCCTGCAGTTCCAGCTCGCGCGCGCCATGGCGCGCAAGAAGCCGCTCGACCTCGCGCCCATCGAAGCGATGGCCGCGCAATGGACGCTCGCCCTGGATGGCCTGCGGGCGTACCGCGCATGAGGGTGCGCCTGCGATGACGCGGACGACGGGCACGGCGCGAAGGACGATGGCGCTCCGCGCGGGGTGGACGACGAGCCTGCTGCAGCCCTGCCCCCCGCGCGCCAGCGATGACCGCGGCGTTCACGCCACCACCCGAATCAGAGAGAGCCCATGACCGACCAGATACCTCCTGCGAGCTACCACGCCCTGCTG
>JAICTR010000074.1 GCA_025936275.1 Burkholderiales bacterium | reverse complement strand
GCGAGCATCGCCACCACCATCCAGCCGCCGAGCGGATTGTGGCCCGCGACGAACGGATGGCGTCCGGCGAAGGTCTCGCGCGCATAGGCGAGCGCCGCGCGCGGGCCGCGCAGGAAGCTCGCGAAGCGCGCGCTCTCGCTGCCGGCGAAGCCCCAGGCGAGCCGGAAGAGCACCAGCGCGAGGATCGCGTAGCCGCTCTTCAGGTGCCAGGGCATCCATTCGCCGCCGATGGTGCCGGTCGCGAACGAGAACACCACCAGCGCGGCGAACGACCAATGAAAAATCCGGGTCGGGAGGTCCCAGACACGGATGCGCGTCGACGACGGGGTCACTTGAACTTGTAGTCCTCGTGGCAGGACTTGCACGCCTTGCCGGTCTCGCCGACCTGCTTCTTGAAGGTGCCCATGTCGCCGGAAGCGACCGCCTGCGGCAGCATCGCCACCTCGTGCTGCATGTGCTCGAGTTTTTTCTTGAAGTCGTCCATGTTCATCCAGATCTCGGGCTTCGCCCTGGTCTTCACGTTCGGCACTTCCGAGGTGCCCTCGCCGAAGAAGCGGCCGGGAAGCGCCGCGAGCTTGGGAAGGATATCGGCTGCGCGCTGCGCTTCGGCCTTGTCGAACGGGCGCTTGCCTTGCGCCATGGCGGCGAGCGTGCCGAAGTTGTAGCCGATCAGCGCCATCGTGGACTGGCGCAGGTGCACCTGGTCCTCGGGCTTCAATTGCTGGGCGAGGGCGGGGACGGCGCTTGCGGTGGCCACCAGGGCGAGCGCGGCGATCGCGGCTTTCATCATTTGGGCTTTTCTCCTGTGAGGGGCGGGTTGTGCACGAACGGTGACGGATTATGGGGGAAAATCGAACGACGACTTCCAGCGACCGAGGCTCCCATGGGAGAGATGCGCATCGAAAAAGACACCTTCGGACCCATCGAAGTGCCGGCCGGCCGGTTGTGGGGCGCCCAGACGCAGCGCTCCCTCGAGAACTTCCGCATCTCCGGCGAGCGCATGCCGCCGGAGCTCGTCCACGCGCTGGCGCTCGTGAAGCGCGCCTGCGCGACGGTGAACGAAGCCCTCGGCACGCTAACAGCGCAAAAGGCCCGCGCCATCCAGTCGGCCGCCGATGAAGTGCTCGAAGGCCGCTGGCCGGACGAGTTCCCGCTGGTCGTGTGGCAGACGGGCTCCGGAACGCAGACCAACATGAACATGAACGAGGTGCTCGCCAACCGCGCGAGCGAGATCCTCGGCGGGCCGCGCGGCGAGGAACGCGTGGTGCATCCCAACGACGACGTGAACCGCGGCCAGTCCTCGAACGACGTCTTCCCGACCGCGATGCACGTCGCGTCCGTCGTCGCGATCTCGAAGCACCTCCTGCCGGCGCTGGAAGGGCTGCACGACACGCTCGCCGCCCGATCCGAGGCATTCCGCGACGTGGTGAAGATCGGCCGCACCCACCTGCAGGATGCGACGCCGCTCACGCTCGGCCAGGAATTCTCCGGCTACGCCGCGCAGCTCGGGCACGCGCGCCGCCACATCGAGCATGCGCTGCCGCACCTCTCGGAGCTCGCGCTCGGCGGCACGGCCGTGGGCACCGGCCTCAATGCGCATCCCGAGCTCGGCCGACGCGTGGCGGACGAGCTTTCGCGCCTCACCGGCTGCGCGTTCGTGACCGCGCCCAACAAGTTCGAGGCGCTCGCCACGCACGATGCGATGGTGAATGCGCATGGCGCGCTCAAGGCCCTTGCCGCATCGCTCATGAAGATCGCGAACGACGTGCGGCTCCTCGCGAGCGGGCCGCGCTGCGGCATCGGCGAGATCACGATTCCCGAGAACGAGCCGGGAAGCTCCATCATGCCCGGCAAGGTGAACCCGACGCAGTGCGAGGCGCTCACGATGTGCGCCTGCCAGGTGATGGGCAACGACGTGGCGGTGAACTTCGGCGGCGCGCAGGGGCACCTCGAGCTCAACGTCTTCAAGCCGGTGATCGCGAACGCCTTCCTGCAGAGCGTGCGGCTCCTCGCCGATGCGATGACGAGCTTCGAGGAGCACTGCGCGCGCGGCATCGAGCCCGACCGCGAGCGCATCGCCGCGCTGGTGCACGGGTCGCTCATGCTGGTGACGGCGCTCGCGCCGCGCATCGGCTACGACCGCGCCGCGGAGATCGCGAAGAAGGCGCACCGCGAGCGTACCGGCCTTCGCGAGGCGGCGATCGCGCTGGGCTACGTGAGCGCGGAGCAATACGACGAGTGGGTTCGCCCCGAGCGGATGGTGGGCGGGGGAGCGCGGTAGCGCGTCGGATTCGGCGTCTGGTCCGGCGGCGGATCCTTCATCGGCGGCGGCGGCTTCGGCTCCTCGACCGGCGGTGTCTGGTCGGGCGGCTTCGGCGGAGGCTGCAGCGGGGGCCGCGGACGCGGCGGTGGATCGTGAGGCGATTCGGGCGGCTCGGGCGTCGGAACGTGCGCGCGCGACTCGGCGACTTCCCGCTGCGTTGCCATCATGCGGCCTTTCGATGGTGCGAGGCGGCGCGCCCGGATGCCTTGCGGCGCGACTTCGCGGCGCTGCGCTTGCGCGGCGCGCGCCGCGCCGGCGCTTCCTCCTCCTCGTCGTTCGCGGCCTTGCCGTGCTTGCGCGCGGCGAGGCTCTTCTCGAGGAGCGAGGCGAAGTCGATCACCTGCGCCTCGCGGGGCGCGCGCTTCTTCGGCGCTTCCTTGAGGTTCCCGGCCGCCTTCTCCTCGATCATCTTCAGGAGGTCGTCGCGATAGGTGTCGTGGAATTTCGACGGATCCCACTTCATCGTCATGTCGTCGATCAGGCGCTCGGCCATCTTCAGCTCGTTGGGCTGCACCTTCGCCTTCTCGAGGCTCTCCGGCACGTCGATGTCCTCGGCGGGACGGATCTCGTCCTGGTAGCGCAGGGTGTTCAGGATCAGCAGGTCGTCGCGCGGGTAGAGCATCGCCAGATGCTGGCGCGTGCGGATCACCACGTTCGCGACCGCCACCTTGCCGGTGCGCTCGAGCGTCTCGCGCAGCAGCGCATAGCCCTTCTCGCCGTGCTTCGCCGGGCCGGTGTAGTAGGGCGCCTCGTAGTAGTAGGGCGGGATGTCCGAGGCGTCCACGAAGCCGATGATGTCGATGGTCTGCGAGGCCTCGACGTTGGCGCGCTTGAAGTCCTCCTTCTCGAGGGTGACGTAGCGCCCTTCCTCGTACTCGTAGCCCTTCACGATCTGGTCGTAGGGCACCTCGTCGCCGGTGCCCTTGTTGTAGCGCTTGTAGCCGACCGGCTGCAAGTCGCGGCGATCGAGCATCGTGAAATCGAGCTCATCGCCCTGCTCGGCCGGATAAAGCGCGACCGGGATATGCACGAGGCCGAAGCGGATCGCGCCTTTCCAGAGTTCACGCGGCATGTTGGGCTCCTTTCGTTGTGTGGTTCTCCGGGCGCGCCGATGCGGCGGCACCGTCGAAGGCACCGCCGCGAATTCGCCGCCGTGCTACGCCGTCACATCAATCGTTGCGTGTCCGACCAGTACGGGTTCACGCCGTAGTAGTCGTGGACCCGGCTCGCCCACGAGTTGTCCGCCATGGAAGGCCAATGGTCCTTGTCGAAGCCGGGCGCATTCTCGAAGCGTTGCTGGTCCGCATCGAGCACGAAGCAGTGGCGGTTGGCATCGAGCGTGAGCGCGTTCCACGGAATCGCGAAGAGCTTGTCGCCCATGCCGAGGAAGCCGCCGCAGGACATCACCGCGTACGCGACCCGCCCGCGCTGCACGTCGATCATGATGTCCTCGATGGTGCCGAGGTCCTCGCCGCGCGTGTTCACGACCTTGTCGCCTTCCAGCGTGTCGGCCGCCATCACCTCGGGGCCCGGGCCGCTGGTGTCGCCTTTCCCGCCGACGATTCGCGCGCCGCCCTGCGTACCCGCGTTCTGGGTCGATTTCATGTCTCGCATCTCCTTGCTCGGTGGTTTCGGTTGCGGCCGCTAGCGCTCGCCGGTGCGCGTGGACTTGTTGCGCGCATCCTCGGCGCCCTTCGCTTCGTCCGGGCCGCCGGGACCTTCGGGCCAGGGGCGCTTCGGCGTTTCCTCGCGCCGGTTGTGCTCCTGGTCGCGCGCATTGGGATTGGAGGACTTCGGGGGAACGCGGTTCTCCATGCTGGTCTCCTCGGAGGGGGGCGCGCGAACGCGCGCCGGAACCCTCCCGCGCCGCAACATCCGTGCCGCCTACATGCGCATGCCGCGCGCGACGCTCGCGATGACGGTGACCAGCTCCGCCGGGGCGACCGGCTTGGTGAGGTGCATCTGGAAGCCCTCGGAAAGCGCGCGGATGCGATCCTCGCGCTGCGTGAAGGCGGAAAGCGCGATCGCCGGGCGCCTGCCGCGCGCCGCGTGGCCCGATTCCCAGCGCCGGATGCGCTTCAAGGTGGCATAGCCGTCCTCGTCCGGCATGGCGATGTCGCACACCACGACCTCGGGCGTCTCGTGTCTCTCGCCCAACGCCAGATGCGCGAGCGCCTCCTGCCCCGAAGCGGCGAGGTTCACGGCCGCGCCCGCCTGCGAGAGCAGGGCGCCGAGCGATTCGCGCGCCTCGCGCTGGTCGTCGATGAGGAGCACGCGGATTCCGGAAAGCGAGGGCAGGGCGGCCGCGGCGCTCGGCTGCCCGCCCACGGCGCGGCGCGTTCCCGAATCGCGGCGCAGCGGAAGGTACACGCGGAACGTCGCGCCGCGATCGAGGCCCTCGCTCTCGCACGTCACGTAGCCGCCGTGGAGCTCCGCGAGGCGCTGCACGAGCGCGAGGCCGAGCCCCAGGCCCTCCTGGCCGCGGCTGGCCGATCCCTGGTCGGCCTGGCGGAAAGGATCGAAGAGATAGGGCAGGAACTCCGGCGGTATTCCCGAGCCGTTGTCGCGCACTTCCACGCGCGCCATCGCGCCCTCGGGCCGCGCCGACACCCACACCGTCCCGTCGGCCGGCGTGAACTTCACCGCGTTGGTGAGCAGGTTCACGAAAATCTGGCGCACGCGATCCGGGTCGCCGTGGATCTCGCGATCGCCCATCGCGTAGTCGGTGACGATGCGCAAGCCCTTCTCGAGCGCCATCGCGCGCAGGCTCTCCACCGCATCGGCGAGCACCGGCAGGAGCGGCATCGGCTGCTTCGCGAGGCCGAGGTTGCCGCTCAGCGCGCGCGTCACGTCGAGGAGGTCGTCGATGAGGCGCACCTGGTGGTCGACGCCGATCATGATGCCGGCGAGCGCGCGGCGCACCGAAGGCTCCGCGTCGCGCAGCAGGTTCTCGAGCACGTGCGTCCAGCTCTTGATGCCGTTCAGCGGCGAGCGCAGCTCGTGCGAGACGATGGCGAGGAACTGGTCGCGGGCGAGGGTGGCCGATTCCGCGTGGGCACGGGCGTTGCGCTCGCGCTCGAGGAGCTCGGCGCGGCGCTCGTCCTCGCGCGCGCGCGCGGTCTCGTCGTAGACGATCACCAGCACCGCATCGACGCGACCCTCGCCCCCGGACTCCGGGATCACGCGCCCGGCGAAGTGGCCGGGCGGATCGCGCCCGTCCTCGAAGCTGAAGCGCTGCTCCTCGCGCGTCTCGAAGGCGCGGCGCGCGGCTTCGCGCAGCGGGGCCACGACGTGCGGCGGCATCCCCGCCTCGCCGCAGCGCCGTCCGATGAGCTCGTCCGGCCGCCGCCCGAACGCATGCTCCGCGGCGCGGTTCACGTACAGATAGCGCAGGTCGCGGTCGAGGCGCGCGATGACATCGGGAATGTTCTCGGCGAGCGTCTTGAAGTCCTGCTCGCGCTTGCGCGCCTGCTGCTCGGCGCGCATCCGGTCGGTGATGTCGAGGCACGAGCCGACGAAGCCGCTCAGCGCTCCGGCGGTGACGAGCGGGACGCCCTTGTCGAGGAGCCAGCGATACTCGCCGTCATGGCGGCGCAGGCGATACTCGACCTCGAACGGGGCGAGGGCGCCGAACGCCTCGGCGTAAGCCGCCACGCAACGCGGCGCGTCCTCCGGATGCAAGCCGTCGCGCCATCCGTGCCCGAGTTCCTCCTCGAGCGCTCGCCCGGTGAAGTCGAGCCACGGCCGGTTGAAGTACACGCTGCGCCCATCGGGACCGGCCACCCAGATCATCACCGGCGCACAGTCGGCCATCAGCCGGAAGTGCTCGGCGGCGCTGCCCCGCGCGCGCGCCCCGCGCGGCGGCGCGGGCGCCTGCGCGGGTCCCGCGGTCATGAGGCGCGCGATTCGCTGCCGATGCCGGAGCGGTTGTGATCCTCGCGGATGCCGTACTCGCGCAGGCGGTTGTAGAGCGTCTTGGTGCAGATGCCCAGCATCTCCGCGGTGCGCTTGCGCTCGCCGTTGCAGTGCTGCAGCGTCGAGAGGATGAGCTCACGCGCGGCCACCGACAGCGGCGTGCCGAGCGGCACGGTGATCGCCGGCGTGGACGAGGCCGCCGCGATGGAGCGCATCGGCGCCGCTTCCGCTTCGAGAGTGGGTCCTTCGAGTCCTTGGTCTCCGGCCATGATGAACACCCTATGAATGTAGTTTTTCAATTCCCGGACGTTGCCGGGCCAGGGATACTGCTTCATGCGCGCGATCGCGCCGGGCGCGAACTTCTTGCGCGTCCCGCACGCCTCGTTGAGCTCCTCGAGGAAATAGCTCGCGATGAGCTCCACGTCGTCGCCGCGCGCGCGCAGCGGCGGCATCTCCAGCGGAAACACGTTGAGGCGGTGGTACAGGTCCTCGCGCAGCTTCCCGGCGCGCACCGCCTCGCGCGGATCGCGGTTGGTGGCGGCGATGATGCGCACGTCGGTCTCGATGCTCTTCGAGGTGCCGATGCGCATGAAGCTGCCGGTCTCGAGCACGCGCAGCAGCCGCACCTGCAGCTCGAGCGGCATCTCGGTGATCTCGTCGAGGAAGAGGCTGCCGCCGTCGGCCTGCTCGAAGTAGCCCTTGTGCTGCCGGTCGGCGCCGGTGTAGCTGCCGCGCTCGTGGCCGAACATCTCGTTCTCGATCAGGTTGGGCGAGATCGCGCCGCAGTTGATGGCGAGGAACGGGTGCTTGCGCCGCCGCGAGAGCTCGTGGATGGTGCGCGCGACGATCTCCTTGCCGGTGCCGCTCTCGCCCAGAAGGAGCACCGTCGCCTCGGTGGGCGCGACGCGCGCGATCTTGTCGTACACCTCGTGCATCGGGATGGAGCGGCCGACCAGACGGCCGAAGCGGCCGAGGCGGCGCAACTCCTCGCGCAGCGCGCCGATCTCCGCGCGCAGCTCCCCGCTCTTCGGCACGCGCGAGAGCACCGCCTTCAACCGCTGCAGGTTCACGGGCTTGGTGAGGTAGTCCGAAGCGCCCAGGCGCAGCGCTTCCACCGCGCTCTCGACGCTCGCGTGGCCGGTGATGAGGATGGTCTCGATCGAGGAGCGGTCCTCGAGGTCCTCGAAAAGGTCGATGCCGCTGCCGTCGGGAAGCCGCAGGTCCATCAACACGACGTCGGGACGCTGCCGCACGAGCTGGATGCGCGCCTCGGCGATGCTTCCGGCGCAGGCGGTGGTGAATCCTTCCGCCGCCGCGAGCGCGGCGAGGGCGTCGCGCGTATTGGCATCGTCGTCGACGATGAGGACATGGGACATGGATCGTTGGCTCCGGCCGAGTAACCCGGGGTGCGCCCGAGAAAGGATGACGTCACGCGACGTGAAGTTTTTTCCATGTTGAACTCGCGCGCGGCGGAAGGCTGTCGGCCGAGTCCTACAGCCCTTGCAAGCGGCAGCGAGCGCGCTCGCGATGCGTGGCGAGATGCGCGCTCAGCGCGAAGGCGCGCGCTTCCAGTACGGTGTCGCGCCGTAATAGTCGTGAACCGCCGACGCCCACGATTCATCAGCCATGGCGGGCCAATGGTCGCGATCGAAGCCCGGCGCGCGCTCGAGGCGCTCGCGCTCGACGCCGAGGACGAAGCACTGGCGCGGCGCATCGAGGGTGAGGGCGCTCCACGGGACGGCGAAAAGCTTCGCGCCCAGGCCGAAGACGCCGCCACGCGAGAGCACCGCGTAGGCGATGCGGCCGCTGCGCACGTCGAGCATCACATGCTCGAGCGAGCCGAGCACTTCTCCGCGCCGGTTCACGATGCGCTCGCCGCCGAGGCCGGCGCACGACATGACGAAGGCGCCGGGTCCCGCCCGCGCGCCCGCGACGGGTTCGATCTTCTCGACGAGCGGCCCTTCCGCGCGCGTGGATGCGACGGAAGGATCCCCGGCGCGATGCACTCGACTCATCGCGCTGCTCAGCCGGGATCGACTTCGAGATGCGTCTCGACGCGCATCACGCCGGCGGGTACCTGCGCGCGCTCTTCCGCGAGCGCGACCTGCTCCGGCGAGCGCACCGACCCGGTGAGCTTCACCACGCCATGGTCCGTCGTCACGGAAAGGTTCGCGCCCGCGAGCGCGGGTTCGGCGGCAAGGGCCTGCGCGGCGCCCGCCGTGATCTCGGCGTCCGAAGGCGCGCCGGCGGTCGGCGCGACCAGCGCCGCGGTCCCCGTCGGCGCGGGCTTGGCGGGGGGCGCGGGCGTGCCGCTTGGCGCTTTCGCATCGCCCGATGGCGAAGCGGCGGGATCGGGCGCCTGCGGAGATGGCAACGAGGGTGGGGCGACGGCGCGGTCGCAGGCCGCCAAGGTGAAAGCGGCGGCGATGCAGGCCGCGGTCGCGCGAAATGTTCGGGCTGTCATGGAATGGGGGCGCTGCTCATGAAGGGCATGCACACCCGCGCAGCAGGACGCGTGCCAGCATGCGAGCCAATGCCCGCGGGGAAACGAAGTGCGCGCGCGAATGCCCAATGGAAGCGCGCGCCTCGCGCGCGCGAACCCCGTCGACACCCCCTTTTCTCGCAAAGGAGCCCCCATGGCAAGGTCCGGCAAATCCCCCGCGCTTCCGCTCGCGCTCGAGCTGCTCGCGAGCGATCATCGCAAGGTCGAGGCGCTGTTCGAGCGCTACGAGCAGGAAAAGGAGGACGAGTCGGGATCGCGCGACGCACTCGCCGAGCGGATCTGCAAGGAGCTCACCGTGCACACCCGTCTCGAGGAGGAGCTCTTCTACCCTTGGCTGCGCGAGAACCTCGATGCGGATGACACCGACCTGTTGGACGAGGCGCTGGTCGAACACGCGAGCGCCAAGGACCTCATCGCGCAGATCGAGGGATCGCGCGAGGTGGACGAAACCTACGATGCGCGCGTGAAGGTGCTCGGCGAGTACGTGCACCACCACGTGCAGGAAGAGGAGAACGAGATCTTCCCGCTGGTCTCGGGCGATGAGCCGCAGCTCGACGAGCTGGGGCAGGAGATGCATGCGCGCAAGGCGGAGCTCATGCAGGAGCTGGATCTGAGCGACGAAGGGGACACCACGGCGATGCCGATGCGCGGCCGGCGCAGCGAATCGCGCGGCTCGGCGGGACGCAGCGCGCACTGAGCGGGCGTAACGGCACGCGGCGCGGCGGCAGCACGAAACGCGGCCGCCGCGGCCGCGCGCGGCGCTTCATCGAATGGGGCGCACCCCGGATCGATCACGCTCCGGATGCGGGAGCGGATCGAGCGGCTCGCTCGGCACGAGCGACGGCCTCTCGCGCCTGCCGCGGTCGGGGCAGGGCTCGCTCTCCAGGAAGCGCGGCTCGCGCGGCGCCGGAGGCGCGCTGCGATGGTCGCGATCGCGCTCGTGCGACATGCGCCGCGCTGCTCAGCCCTTGGTGGGTGCCGGGCTCGCCGCCGCCTGGCGCGCGGGAGGTTCGATGCGCGGCGGAGGATTCTC
>JAICTR010000169.1 GCA_025936275.1 Burkholderiales bacterium | reverse complement strand
GAGTGGATCTTGCGCAGGTCCGCCTGCGCCGCCTCGTCGGCCACGTCCTCCATCAGCAGCTCGCTGTAGCCGATGATGGCGTTCAACGGCGTGCGCAGCTCGTGGCTCATGTTGGCGAGGAACTGCGACTTGTTGCTGCTCGCGGTCTCGAGCGCCTGGCTGCGCGCCTCGCTGTCGCGGCGGCGCAGGAACTGGCCCACCTGGCGGCCGATGGCATCCATGATGTGCAGCTGCTCCTCGTCGGGCTCGCCCACCTCGCGGCTGTAGAACTCCATCACGCCGAGCGGCTGGCTGCCCGCCATCACCGGGAACGCGAACGCCGAATGCAGGCCCGCCTTCGTCGCCGCCTCGCGGCGCCGGAAGGAGAGCTGCTCGCGCATGTCGCGGAACGCGACCGGCTTCGCGAGCGACCAGCACTTGCGCACCAGCCCCCCTGCGACGCGCGACACGGTGGCGCCCGGATCCCACGCCGGCGCCTCGTGCACGGTCTTGAAGCTCTCGTTCACGTAGTCGGCGATCGCGGAATCGTCGATCTGCCACGACTCGGCGCAGCGCAGCAGCTGCTGCGGCTCGTCCCAGCGCCATGCGACGCCGCATGCCCAGCCGAGGCTCGCGCAGATGGTCTCGATCACGCGCGAGAGCGCCTCGGAGCCGGTCTGCGCCTCGGAGAGCACGCGCGTCACCGCGTGCTCCATCTCGCGATGCCGCGCGGCGCGCTTGGTCGCGGTGTTGTCGATGATGGTGCCGATGAGGCCGCCGACACGCCCGTCGGGGCGGCGGAAGGTCGCCTTGTAGTAGGTGGTCTCGCGGCGCTCGCCGTTCGCCGCGGTGACGACCGCGTCGTACACCTGCGAGTCGGCGCCGTCCCAGAGCTCCTGGTCCTTGGCGTGCATGCGCTCGGCGACCGCGCGATCGTTCGGGTAGAGGTCGAACACGTTCTTGCCGAGGAACTCCTCGCGCGCGCGGCCGAAGAACCGCTCCCAGGCCTTGTTCACGCCGACGTAGCGCCCGTCGGTGCCCTTGAAGAAGATCGGCAGCGGGATCGCCTCGATCAGCTGCAGGGCGGCCCAGCGCTCCTTTTCGATCTCGGCCATGTCGTCGCCTCCTTCCGCCATGCGCTACCCCTTCAATGCGGTGATGTTGTAGACCGACTGCGCCTGCGTGATGCCCTTCAACGTCATGTCGCCCACCGGCTCGGCGACGACCTCGCCGGCGATGCGCTTCAGCACCTTCTCGTTCACCAGCACCTGCCCGGCCTTCGCCTCGCCGCACAGGCGCGCCGAGAGGTTCGCGACGCCGCCGATGCACGTGTAGGCCCAGCGGCCCTCGAAGCCGATCACGCCGAGCGTCGCGTAGCCGACCGCGATGCCGATGCCGAGGCCCAGGTTGTGGCCGCGGCGCTCCCATTCGTCGTGCAGCGGCGCGAAGTCGCGCTGCATCTCGAGCGCCATGCGCGCCGCGCGCCCGGCCGGGTCGTCGACCGGGATCGGGTCGTTGAAGACGATCATCAGCCCGTCGCCGAGGAAGGCGTCGAGCGTGCCGCCGTGCTCCATCACGAGCTTGCCCATCACCGCGTGGTACTCGCCCAGCACGCCCATCACTTCCTCGGGCTCGGAGGTGTCGGTGAACGCGGTGAAGCCGCGCAGGTCGAGGAACACCACGACCACCTCGCGGCGGTGGGTGTTCAGCGCGCGCTCGCCCTCGCCCAGGATCGTCTCGGCCACCTGCGGCGAGAAGAAGCCCTTGAGCTTGCCGAGGCGGTCGAGCTGCGCCACCTGCTCCTCGACGCGCGCCTCCAGCGTGCGGTTCCACTCCACCACCTCGTCGCGCAGCCGCTTCTTCTCCAGGCTCGCGCCGACGCGCGCCTTGAGCAGCGTCGGATCGAAGGGCTTGGAGAGGTAGTCCTCGGCGCCCTGCTCGATGCAGCGGATCACGCTCTTCATCTCGTCCAGCGCGGAGATCATGATCACCGGGATGTGGCGCAGGTCCGCGTCGCGCTTCATGGTCTCGAGGACCTCGTAGCCGTCGACGTTGGGCATCATGATGTCGAGCAGCACCAGGTCGAAGGGCTGGCGGCGCAGCATCTCCAGCGCCTCGCGCCCGTCGCACGCCTGCGCGACCTGGCCGTAGCCCTCGCGCTGCAGGCGGCGCGTGAGCACCTCGCGGTTGTTCTCGTTGTCGTCGACCACCAGGATCGCGGCGCCCGGCTTCGCCGAGGCGCGCGGCACCGTGGGCGCGGCGGCCCGGGTTTCGGGCGCGGCGGCGGACTCGGGCGCGAGGAGCGTGCGCAGGCGCTCGGCCGCGCGCGACATGCGCTCCGTGTCCTTGGCGAGCGCCGCATCGGCCGCCCCGGTCACCATCGCCGCGGCGGTCGCGATCGCCGCCTGCATCGCCGCGAGCGGCGCGGAGAGGTCGGCCATGCGGCTCGCGATCAACGCCTGCGTCGCCTGCACGTCGGCGGCCTCGCCCAGCTCCTTCACGCGATCCAGGAGCACCCGGGCCTGCGCCACGGTGTCCTGCAAGGGCGCGGCGAGCGCGGCGCGCCCGTCGGCCTGCGCGTCCTCGAGCATCATCTCGGCATAGCCGATGATGTGGTTCAACGGCGTGCGCAGCTCGTGGCGCAGGTTGTCGAGCTCGCTGGGCTCGAGCATCACGTCACCGCGCGCGCGAGCAGCGCCGAGATCTTCCCGACCAGGCGCTCGATGTCGATCGGCTTGGTGTCGAAGTCGTCGCAGCCCGCCTGCATCGCCTTGTCCTTCTCGCCCGCCATGGCGTGGGCGGTGAGCGCGATGATGCGCATCTTCGCGGTCGCGGGCGTCGCGCGGATGCGGCGCGTCGCCTCCCAGCCGTCGATCTTCGGCAGGCTCATGTCCATGAGGATCAGGTCGGGCGCGGCGCTGAGGGACATCTCGACCCCCTGCTCGCCGTCGGTGGCGATCACCACCTCGAACCCCTTGCGCGTGAGACGACGCGACAGCATGTCGTAATTCATCTCGTTGTCCTCGACGAGGAGGATCTTCGGCACGGCTCCCTCCGTTTGTTACGGCCTTTTGGCCCGATAGTGCGGAAAAAACGCCCGACTTGGCAAGCCGGCGAAGGCGGGCGCACTCGCACGCGCGAGCCTATAGCCGCTCCGCGCGCGGGATCCGATGAAAGCTTTCGCCAGGCCGTCGCGCGCGGCGCGCCGGCGCGGAGGTTAGCGGCGGGCGCCCGACTCCGGTTTCACGAGGGGCACGATGGCGTGATAGAGCGGCATGGTGAGCACCATGCCGACCGCGACGCCGACGAAGGCGCCGGCGAGGGCGATGAGCTTGGAGTTGAACGCGTCGCCGATGAACCAGAGGCCGGCGACGGCGCACACGAAGAGCGGGATCGCGGCGAGATGCGCGCGCCCCCACGGCACGCTCACGTGGCGCGTGCAGCTCGTGCACCGCAGGGTGCGGTTCGGGCCGAGGGTTTGCTTCTGCCAGAAGGAGAAGCTCTTCTGGGTGCACCACGGGCATTCGTACATCGGGTGTTCCTCGCGTGACGCTGTAGCCTCGATTCTAGCGCCGCGTAGGAGCCCGCGAAACCCGGGATCGGGTTACGGATACAACGTGGAGCGGCGGCCCTGCGCCAACCGGATCACTCGAAGGTCCAGCGGTACACCGCGTCCAGGCCCGGGAGGTAGCCGGCGCGCGCGAGGAGCTCGAACTGGCGCGTGATCTTCCACGCGAGCTTGAGCGTTCCCTCGGCCGCGCCGAGCTCCTGCTCGTACGAAAGGTGCAGGTCGCGCCGCAGGCTCCGGCCCACGGTCACCGATTCCGCCGCCGATGCCGTGCCGATGCGCCCGGCGACCGTGCTCTCGGGCAGCACGCCGAGCACGCTGTTGGTGCTCGCGCGTCCCACCTTCACCTCGTCGAAGCCGAGCTTCTTGCCGATGTCCTCGCCGGGGGTCTTGCCGAGCATCGAGGAGGCGGCCTGCACCAGGAGCGATGCGTCGCCCGCGGTGAGGTCCGAGGGGCCGCGCCCGAGCACCAGCCACGAGAGCTTCTCCGCCTCGGGCACGTCGGGAGTGGAGACCAGGCGCACGCGCGGATGCGCGACGCTGCCCAGGACCTCGACGCCGGCCTCGACCGGAAGGCCCTTCCTCACCGCGCGCACGTTGAGCTGCGGGTTCTCGATCGGACCGCTGAACTGGAGCACGCCGCGCTCGATGGTGAGCTTCTGTCCGTAGCCGTTGTACGTGCCGCCGACGGTGCGCACCACGCCGGTCGCGCGGAGCGCCGTGGGCTCTCCGGTGACGTGCAGGTTTCCGGCGAGGCGCGTATCGAGGCCGCGTCCCTGGAAGAAGAGCCGGTCGCCGAGGTCGAAGCGCGCGTCGATGCGGATGCGCTCGCCGGCGATGCCGCCCTGCGGCTTTTCCTGCGGCCGCGCGGCGCGCACCACGACCACGTCGTCGGAGAGCGAGGGCGGCGCCGATTCGAGCGCGCCGATCCATCCCGCGTCGGCCTCGAGGTCGCCCGCGGCGAGCACGCCGTCGCTGCTCGCTTCCAGGCGCACCTCGCCGGAGAGCGCGACGAAGCGGTTCGGCGTCTGCGTCACGGGAAGTTGCGACAGGTGCAGGCGGATCGCGCCGCGCTTCGCGTCGAGATCGAGCGAACCGCTCGCTTGCAGCGTCCCGGGCGCATGGCCCTCGGCGCCGGCGATCTTGCCGCGCGCGCCCTCCGACGGATGCCATGGCCCCTGTGCGCTCAGGCGATCGATGGCGATCGAGCGGCCGTTCAGGCGCAACGCCACCTCGCCCTGCGCGATTTCGAAGCCGCTCTGCGGCTCGCGCACGGTGATCGCCGTGCCGAGCACCTCGCCCGCGACGCGCGGCGCGGCGCCGGTGCCCGAGACCGAGGCGTTCGCGGCGATGCGCCCGCCGATCTGCGCGTCGGGTCCCAGCCATGCGGCGAAGGTGGCGAGGTCCGGCACGTCGGCGGAAAGGCGCGCGGCGAGCGGCGCATCGGGCGCGAACGCCCAGCCCTTGGCGCTCCGCGCGAGCGTCGCACGGCCCTCGCCGCGGATCGTGCCGATGCGCTCGCCGGCCACGTCGACGCTCGCTCGCGCGCGGCCGTCGTCCACGTCGGCGCGCACCACGAGGCGCGTGAGCCCGAGCGCGAGCGCGGGCGTTCCCGCGCGCACGTCGCCGGAGAGGCGATGCAATTCCACGCTGCCGTTGAAGCGCTGCGCCGCGTGCACGCGCCACGAGCCGGCGACGACGAGGTTCGAGCGCGGCGCGCGGCCCAGGCGCAGCGAGCGCGCGAGCGCCTGGATCTCCACGCCCGGCGTCTCGCCCTCGACGTCGAGGGTTCGCGGCGTCCAGCGCGTCTGCTTCAGGTGCGCCTCTCCCCATTCGCCGCGCAGCGTCGCGTTGCCCAGCTCGACGCGCTCGGCGGAGGCGACGAGCGGCACCGGCGCGGTGAGCGCGAAGGCGCCCGGCCCCGAAAGCGCGAGCGATTGCACGCGGCCGCTCCACGCGAGCGACGACGGCGGCGAAAGCCCGCCCGCGAGTGCCAGCGTGAGCGTGGACTCCTTCGTCATGCGCGCTTCGACTTTCAGCGTGTGCGCGGCGCGCGTGCCGGAAAGGTTCGCGGTGATCGCATCGGCGAAGGGCGATGGCGGCGTCTCCTTGCCGAGCGCCACGCCCTGCGCGCTGAAATTCGCCTCGATGCGGCTGTCCTGCGCCGCGCCCGCGCGTGCATCGAGCTTCGCCCCGGCGAGGTAGACGTTCCCCGGCAGCGCGAGGTTGGCGCCGGTGAGCGAAACGCTGCCCGCGGGCGCATCGAAGCTGCCGGTGAGGCGCGCCTTCGCATCGAGGCGCCCGGCCACGGCGATGCCGAGCGGCTTCGCGAGGACCGAGAGGTTCGGCGCATGGAGCGACACGTCCATCGCGTCGCCGGCGCGGCCGAAGCTTCCCCGCGCCGTGACGCGCGCCTCGCCCAACGCGAGCGCGAGGTCGGCGGCCGCGATGCGCTTCGCGTCCCCCTTCACGTTCGCGTGCCCGGTGAGGGCGAGGCCCGCGTAGCGGCTGGGAGAGAAGGCGATCCGCGCCTCGCCCGCCGGCGCGCCGCCCAGGGCACCGTTCGCGGTGAACGCGAAGTTGAGGTCGCCCGCCGCGGTCTTCACGAACGCCGAGGGATCGAAGTGCGCGGCGCGGCCCTCGAAATGGAACGCCTTGTCGCCGGCCAGCGCGACCTGTCCTTTCGCGGTCACGGCGCCCGCGCCGGTCTTCACCGTCGCGGTGTCGATCGCGAGCCGCTGGTTCGCGAGCGCGCCCTCGCCCTTCACCGCGAAGCGCGGGTCCGCGAGCGCCACGGTGAAGCGCTGCGCCGCGCGATCGCCGGAGAGCGAGACGTCGCCGGAGAGCCTGGTGGGCTGCAGCTTCGAATGCAGCGCGGCGAGGTCGACGTTCGCGAGCGCGAGCCGCGCCGTCACGCCTTGCGTGGAGATCGCCGCGGAACCGCTCGCGCTGCCGCCGCCCGCGAGCGCGACGCGCAGGTCCGATAGCGTTGCGCTTCCCGCGGGATCGGCCGCCACCTGCGCGGCCGCCTCGCTGAACGGCAACGCACCCTGGTCCCAGCGGCCGGGCGCGGCGTTCGCGATGCGCACCGGCCCCGCGAAGCCCTTGCCCCGCGGCATCAGCGCGGCGTGCAGGTCGAGCTTCGTCGCGGGAAGGCCCGGTTGCAGCCGCGCGAGGTC
>JAICTR010000140.1 GCA_025936275.1 Burkholderiales bacterium | reverse complement strand
GGTGCCGCCATCGCTTCCGACCAGCCGTACCGCGAGGCCGACCTCGCCATCGATTTCAGCGAGGACGTGCCGCCGCTCCCGCGCGAGGCGGTGGCGCGCATCGTCGCGATCATGGAAGCCGAAGGGCTCACCGCCAAGGTGAGCTCGATCCACGTGAACGGCTGGTTCGGCGGCTACGACAAGCTCTCGACCACGCGCCTCATGCTGCGCGAGGACTTCGGCATCGACGCCGGCGAGGCGCGCGAGACGATCGTCTTCGCGGGCGATTCGCCCAACGACCAGCCGATGTTCGAGTTCTTTCCCAACGCCGTCGGCGTGGCCAACGTGCGCGACATGGCGGACCTCATGACGGTGCTGCCGGCGTGGGTCGCGCCTTCGCGCGGCTCCGCGGGCTTCGCCGAGCTCGCCCAGGCGATCCTCTCCGCCCGCTGAGCTTCCGGGCTTGCGGATGCCAAAAGGCGCGGAAACGCAGATGAACGCAGATGAGCCGCAGATTTCCGCAGTCGGGACTACGATGCGACTCGCGGAATCATCGAAGCTCGGGATGCCTCGGAAATCCCTGGTCCCGAACTGCGTTCATCTGCGACCCCTCTGCGTTCATCTGCGTTTCCAGGTTTTCGCCGAACGCCAGCCGCGACCTAACCGCTCGCCGACGTCGACACGACGTTCGCGTGCGCGAGCTTCTTCCAGTCGAACACCACGCGCGAGCGGTCCGCCCCCACCGTCACGGGCTTGGTGAACGTCCACGCATCCCAGTGCGTGGTGACGGTGTAGTCGCCCTCGGGAAGCCGCGCGAGGAAGTAGGGCCCGTCGGTGCGTCCCGCGAAGACCACGTTGCCGCGCGCGTCGCGGATGACGACCGGGTTGTCGTAGAGCGCGCGCTTCGCGGCGCCATCCTGCTCGACGAACACCAGCTCGAGCGGATATTCCTGCGCGGCGCGCTTCACCGCGTCCGCCGCTTCCGGCGTCTTGCCGCCGGTGAGGTACTCGATGCCGCCGGGCGAGACCTGCGCCGGCGGAAGGTGCGCCCGGTAGGCCGGCGGGATCGCCGCCGAGGCGCCCAATGACGCGCTCGCCGCGAGCGCGCATGCGATGACGTGCTGCCTCATGCCTTCCTCCTTTCCTTTTGCAAATGGCGCGCGGCGCAACGCCGTGACGATCCGCCGCGCGCCGCCCACCCCACAACTCAGCCGAGCTCGATCGGCACGAAGAGCTGCCGGTCATTCCTCTGGATGAGGAGCGCCACGTGCTTGCCGCTCTTCTCCACCTGCGCGCGCAGGTCGCTCGCGGAGCGTACGGGCTTCCCGTTCAACGACAGCACGATGTCGCCGGGCTGCACGCCCGCGTGCGCCGCCGCGCCGCTCACCTGCTCGACGAGGAGGCCGCCCTGGCCGTCGTTCTCCTCGCGCTCCTGCGGCGAGAGCGGGCGCACCGCGAGGCCCAGCTTGCCGCTCGCGGCGCCGCCCTCGTCGTTGGACGCGACGTTCTCGTCCTTCGTTTCACCGGCGGCGACCGTGAGGTTCTTGTTGCCGTGGTCGCGCCACACCTCGATCGAGGCCTTCTCGCCCGGCGTGGTGTTCGCCACGAGGAGCGGCAGGTCCGAGGAGCGCTCGATGGGGTTGCCGTTGTACGAGAGGATGATGTCGCCCACCTTGATGCCGCCCTTGGCGGCGGGGCTGTCGGGATCCACGGACGCCACCAGCGCGCCGCGCGGACGATCGAGGCCGAAGGAATCGGCGAGCGTCGCGTTCACTTCCTGCACCGTGACGCCGAGATGGCCGCGCGTCACGTGGCCGCTCTTCAGGAGCTGGTCCTTCACGTTCATAGCGACCTCGATCGGGATCGCGAAGGAAAGCCCCTGGAAGCCGCCGGTGCGCGAGTAGATCTGCGAGTTGATGCCGATCACCTCGCCCGCGAGGTTGAAGAGCGGGCCGCCGGAGTTGCCGGGATTCACCGCGACGTCGGTCTGGATGAACGGCACGTAGGTCGCGTCGGGGAGCGAGCGCGATTTCGCGCTCACGATCCCGGCGGTCACCGAGTTCTCGAAGCCGTAGGGCGAGCCGATCGCGACCACCCATTCCCCGACCTTCGGGTCGCGCGAGTTGCCGAGCTTCACCGTCGGGAGGTTCTTGGCGTCGATCTTGATCAGCGCGATGTCGCTGTCCTTGTCCACGCCGACGACCTTGGCCTTGAACTCGCGCCGGTCGGTGAGCTTCACGTTGACGAGGTTCGCGTGGTCCACGACGTGCGCGTTGGTGAGGATGTAGCCGTCGTGGCTCACGATGAAGCCGGAGCCCTCGCCGCGCATCGGCACGCTCCTCTGCGGCCCGCCGCGGAAGCCGCGGAAGAACTGGAACAGCGGGTCCTGCGGGTCCATGCCGGGAATCTGGATGTCGGGGCCGTTCGATGCGACCTTGGCGCTGCCTTCGACGGTGATGTTCACGACCGCGGGCCCGTACTGCGCGACAAGCTGGCTGAAGCCGTTGAGCGGCAGGCTCGACGAGCGGGGGTTGGCCGCGGGCGCCGCCACGCCGCCGACGGTGTCCATCGCCGCGGCATGGGCGATCGCGTAGGGTCCTTCGAGGTGGCCGCGCCAGGCGGCCGCGCCTCCCGCGACGAGTCCCGCTACGACGAGCGTCGCGATGATGCTCTTGGATTTCATGCGTCCTCCGATTGGAATGGGATCGGGCCACGAGCCCCGATGCCTGCCAGTCTGGAAGGCGCCGCTTAAGTGGGACTTAAGAAAGATTTACCAAAGGCTCCCTCCCCCTTGGGGGAGGGCCGCGGAGAGGGTGAGCTCAGGCGGCGCTTTCGCGAGGCAGCGACACGCGCACACGAAGGCCCGGCCCCTCCACCGGATCGAGCAGCTCCACGCGCCCGTGGTGCCGCTCGGCAATGCGCCGCACGATCGCGAGCCCGAGCCCGCTACCGCCGGCCGCCGCGGACTCGCCGCGATAGAAGCGATCGAAGACGCGCGTTCGTTCCGCGGAAGGAATCCCCGGCCCGCTGTCCTCGACCTCGAGCCACGCCTCGTTCCCCGTGGTTCCCGTGCGCAAGGTGACGTGGCCCGAAGGCGTATAGCGGATCGCGTTATCCAGCAGGTTGTCGAGCAGCGTACGCAGCGCGTGCGCATCGCCATGGGTCACCGCGGGCGCGGCCTCGACGCCGAGCGAAAGACCGCGCGCTTCGGCGACGGGAGCCTGGTCGTGCGCGACGCTCTTCGCGAGCTCCGCGAGGTCCACCGCCACGCGGCTTTCCACCGGCGCCTCGGGATCCTGCCGCGCCAAGGCGAGGAGCTGCTCCACCATGCGCGTCGCGCGTGCGATGCCTTCGCGCAGCATCGCGTAGGCGCGGTCGCGATCGGCCGGATCCTGCGCGCGCTCCGCGAGCTGCAATTGCAGGCGCAGCGCGGTGAGCGGCGTGCGCAATTCGTGCGCGGCATCGGCGATGAAATGGCGCTGTTGCGCGAGCGCGTTGCCCAGGCGCCCGAGGAGCCCGTTCAACGCGGCCACCAGCGGCTGGATCTCCTCGGGAATCGATTCGCCGGCGATCGGCTCGAGCGAGCGCGGCGTGCGACGCGCCACCGCCTGCGCCGTCGATTCGAGGAAGCGCAGCTCGCGTCCCACGAGCCGCCATATCAGGAGCCCCATCAACGGCAGCGCGACGAGGAACGGGATGAGCGTGCGCCACGCCGCGGCGAACGCGAGGCTCGCGCGCGCCGAGAGCGGCTGCGCCACCTGGATGGTGAGCCCGCGCTGCTGGATCGCGTACACGCGCCACCAGCCGTCGGGCGTCTGCTCCTCGCTGAAGCCCAGCTCCGCGGCGCTCGGCACGCGCAGGCGCGGATGCGAGATGTAGAGCCGCGTGCCGTCGGGCGCCCACACCTGGATCACGAAGTCGAGCGCCTCCTCGCCCTGCAGCACCTCGGCCAACTGCGTCGGCATGTAGATCCGGTCGCGCAGCGTCAGCGCGAGCTGGCGCAATTGATAATCGAAGAGCTCGTTCGCCTCGTCGCGCGCCTGGAAGAACACCACGCCCGCGGCGATGAGCCCGCCGGCGAGCACGCTCGAGAGGAGCCACGCGAGGAGGCGATGCCGGATCGACATTCAGCCGTCCCGCGCGAGGCTGTAGCCCAGCCCGCGCACGTTGCGGATCAGCGCCGGGTCGAGCTTGCGGCGCAGCGCGTGGATGTGCACCTCCACCGCGTTGCTCGCCACTTCCTCCTCCCAGCCGTAGAGCCGCTCCTCGAGCTGCGCGCGCGAGAGGAAGGCGCCGGGACGATCGGCGAGCGCTTCCAGCAGCGCGTATTCGCGCGCCGAGAGCGCGACATCGTGCCCCTTCCAGCGCACGTGGCGCGCGGCGGTATCGACCTCGAGCTCGCCGACACGGAGCACCGCGCTCGAGCGGCCCGCGCGCCGGCGCAGCACCGCGCGCACGCGCGCGCACAGCTCGTCGAGGTCGAACGGCTTCACCAGGTAATCGTCGGCGCCGGCATCGAGCCCCGCCACGCGATCGGAGACCGCGTCGCGCGCGGTGATGATGAGCACCGGCACCTCGTGTCCCTTGGCGCGCAGCGAGCGCAGCACCGCGAGCCCGTCGCGCCGCGGAAGGCCGAGGTCGAGCAGCAAGAGGTCGTACACGCCGTTCGCCGCGGCGGCCTCGGCCTGCGCGCCGTCGCGCACCCAGTCGACCGCGTGGCCTTCCTGCCGCAGGCCCTCGCGCGCCGCCGCGCCGATCATGTCGTCGTCCTCGACCAGCAGCAGCCGCATCGCGACGCGCGCGCTACACGGTGCCGGCGGGCTCGCGCCGCCCCGTGAGCAGGAGCAGCAGGTCTTCCCTGCGGAAGGGCTTCACGAGCGTGGCGTCGAAGCCCGCGGCGGTCTTCGCCGCGTGGTACGCCGCGTCGTGGTCGAGGGACGCGGCGACGAGCAGCACCGCATCGGCATCGCGCGGGATGCGCGCGCGCAGCACCTTGCCCGCATCGTCCCTGTCGAGCCCCGCGAGCGAGGTGTCGACCAGCACGATGTCGTAGAAGTCCTGGTCCAACGCGGCGCTCGCCTCGGCGAGGTCGTGCGCGACCACCACGCTGCAATCGTGGCGCCCGAGGACGTGCGCGACGAGGATCTGGCTGTCGCGGCTCGGATCCACCAGCAGGAGGGACGCGCCCTTGCGCTGCTCGCGCAGCGAGTGGCGCGTGACGAGCGTGGGCGTCTCGTCCGAATCCACCGAGGCGCCGGTCACCGCGACGATCGCCTCGTTCAGTTGCCGGTCGTTGATCGGATAACGCATGTACGCCGCGATGCCGTTCTCGCGGCACGCGAGCGCATCGCCGGGCCGGCCCTCGCTCGCGAGCATCATCACCAGCGTGGGTGCGAGGCGCGGGTGCTGCTTGATGCGGAATGCGAGCAGGAAGCCGTCCTGCACCGGCAGGCGGTTGGAGAGCAGCACCAGCGGCACGGGCGCGCCCTCCTGCTCCAGACGCTCGAGGAGCGCCATCGCCATCGGCGCGTTGTCCGCCTCGAGCGGCACCATGCGCCAGCCGCGCAGCATGCTGGAGACGGCGAGGCGCTGCTCCGGATCGGCGGAGACGACCAATGCGGTGAGGCCCACCAGCGAGACGTAGGTCGCGCGGCGCGGCGCGGGCGCGGGCGCGAGCACGGGAAATTCCACGGTGAACGCGTAGAGCGGCTCCCCCGCCTTGCTGCCGACGCGGATCTCGCCGCCCATCGCCGCGACCATGAAGCGCGCGACCGCCATGCCCATGCCGGGCTCGGCCGCCTGCCTGGGCGCCGCGCCGCTCGCCGCGACGCCGAAGGAAAGCTGGATGCCGTGCGCGGTGGTGTACTCGGGCGTCACCTGCAGCGTCACCTCGCCGCCCGGCACCAGGGCGAAGGCCTGCGTGATGAGGTTCCTCAGCACGATCTGCAGGCGCTCGATGTCGCCGTCGAGCGCATCGGGCACGTCCTGCTCGACCTTGATGCGCAGGCGCGAGCCGTGCGCCTCGGCATCGCCCACCAGGCGCGCGACGAGCTGCGCGATCGCGGGGCGGAGCGCGAAACGCGACTTGCGCAGCACGATGCCGCCGGAGAGCTGCGAGAAATCCACCAGGTCCGCGATCGCCGCCATCGCGGATTCGGTGTTCTCGCGGATGGTGGCGAAGTGCTCGACGATCGCGGGCTCCATCTCGAGCTGCTCGGCGCGGATCGACACCGTCGCGAGCGCCTCGAGCGCCACGGAAAGCTCCGCGCCGATCTTCTCCACCAGCGCCACGCCGGCGCGCGTCTTGGCGACCGGCGGCGCGCCTGCGCCCGCGGCCGGCGCCTCGTGCGCGATCCACACCGCGCCGCCGTGCCCGGCCTCGACGCGCAGCGGCGTCCTTTCCAGCGTCATCGCGCGGCCGTCGATGGCGAGCGGCACGCTCGCGCGTTCCTCGGGCTCGCCGGCGATGCGCGCGAGGAGCGCGCGATCGATGCGCGGCGAGCGCTCCAGTACCTCGGCGAGCGCGAGGCCCGAGAGCGATTGCGGCGCGCTCCCGATCGCGAGCAGGCGGCAGAACGCGTCGTTCACCAGCTCCACGTCGCCCGGCGCGGTCTCGACCAGGATCGCGACCGGCAGCCCCTCGGTCATCGCGAGCAGGCGCGCGGTGAGGAGGTTCAGCGCTTCCTCGGTCTCGCGCTGCGCGCCGACATCCTGCAGCACGGCGATGATGCCCGCGGGCTTGCCGCGCCCGTCGAGCGCCGGCTGCATCGCGACCTGCACCCATTGCGGCTCGCCGGAGGCGGGCGCGAGCTCGGCATCGACGAACGAGGCGCCGGCCTTGCCTTGCGCCACGCGATCCACGTTCTGCTGCACGCGCTTGCGGTCGCCCGCGGCGAAGAGCTCGGCGAGCGGCACGCCCTCGAGCGCCGCGGCGTCGCGCCCGCTCATCTTCGCCGCCGCCGCATTGGCGAACGCGATGCGGCCCCTGGCATCGGCCACCACGAGCGCGAGCTTGAGCGACTCGACGATGCGCTGCGGATCCGCGATCGGCATGGCGCGAGGCGCGGGCGTTAGCCCGCCCCTCCGATCCTTCCGATGAGCGAGAGGAGGTGCGCGGTGGCCGGGTGCAGGTCCGCGCTCTTGCCGCGGATCGCCGGCAGCACCTGCCCGGCGATCTTCTTGCCGAGCTCGACGCCCCACTGGTCGAAGGGGTTGATGCCCCACACCGACGCCTGCACGAACACCTTGTGCTCGTAGATCGAGAGGAGCGCGCCGAGGTGGAAGGCGTCGAGTTCCGGCAGCACGAAGGTGGTGCTCACGCGATCGCCGGGACAGGT
>JAICTR010000419.1 GCA_025936275.1 Burkholderiales bacterium | reverse complement strand
TCTACGACTACGTGGCATACGTGCGCGAGTTCCTGCGTTTCCTCGGGCCCGAGGCCCATTCGATTTCCGTATGCCAGCCGACGGTGACGGTGCTCGCGGCCGTCTCGCTCATGGCGCAGCAGTGCGAGACCCTGCCGCGCACGCTCACCATGATGGGCGGCCCGATCGACACGCGCAGGAGCCCGACCGCGGTGAACACGTTCGCCAAGCACCGGCCGCTCTCGTGGTTCGAGGCCAAGGTGATCCAGCGCGTGCCGATGCGCTATCCCGGCTTCATGCGCCGCGTCTATCCCGGCTTCCTGCAGTTCGCGGGCTTCGTCGCGATGAATCCGAGCCGCCACATGGAGTCGCACCTGCAGTACTACCAGCACCTGGTCGAGGGCGACGGCGAAAGCGCCGACCAGCACCGGCGCTTCTACGACGAGTACAACGCGGTGATGGACCTGCCCGCCGAGTATTACCTCGAGACCGTCGACCGCGTCTTCCAGCGCCACCTGCTGCCGCGGGGGGAGCTCGAGGTGGCGGGGGAGAAGGTGCGGCCCGAGCTCATCAAGAACACCGCGCTCTTCACCATCGAGGGCGAGCTGGACGACATCTCCGGCAATGGCCAGACCGAGGCGGCGCAGGGCCTCCTGCGCGGCCTGCCCGCGCGCGACAAGCAGCATTTCGAGGCGAAGGGCGTGGGCCACTACGGCATCTTCAGCGGCCGCAAGTACCGCGAGCTGGTCTACCCGCGCATCCGCGACTTCATCGCGAAGCACAGCTAAGGTCTCCCTCTCCCTTGGGAGAGGGCCGGGGAGAGCGTGATGCCGAAACCTGTGACGCCGCAGGACATGTTCGACCTCTGGCAGAAGATGGTGAACCCCGGCGCGTTTCCCTTGCAGAGCCTGATGTTCCCGGTGCTCGACGCGAAGGAGATCGAGAAGAAGATCGCCGAGCTGGAAACCGTCGAGCATTGGCTGCGAGCGAATCTCAACCTGCTGCAGCTCTCGATCAAGTCGCTCGAATACCAGCGCTCGCTGATGGAAGGCGGGAAGGCGGCGACTCAGGCAGAAGGCACCGGCGCGCCGCCCGAGGCGAACCCCGCGATGTGGGCCTGGAACATGATGGCGCAGGCGGGAAAGACCATGGCCGATGCCGCGCAATCCGCGACTCCGCCGAAGCCGAAAGCCGCTCCGCGCAAGCGCAGGAAGTAGCGCCGCGCGCTAGTACGGTAGCCGCGCGTCCGGCTTCGC
Source organism: Burkholderiales bacterium (assembly GCA_025936275.1). Classification (GTDB taxonomy): domain Bacteria; phylum Pseudomonadota; class Gammaproteobacteria; order Burkholderiales; family Usitatibacteraceae; genus Usitatibacter. The sequence goes on along the minus strand of JAICTR010000419.1, from coordinate 1,467 downwards.
CTTCAGCAGCACGCGCTTGAAATCGCCGCGGATGCGCTCCAACGCGTCCTTGGTATCCGCCTCGAAGCGCAGCACCAGCACCGGCGTGGTGTTCGAGGCGCGCATGAGACCGAAGCCGTCGGGATACTCGACGCGCAACCCGTCGATGGTGTTCACCTCGGTCGCGCCCTCGAACTTCGCGCTCTTCTGCAGCTCGGCGATGAGCCTGTGGTTCTCGCCCTCGCGCTCGAGCGCGACATTCAGTTCGGGCGTGGAGATCGAATCGGGCAGCGCCTCGAGCAATTGCGAGGCGTTCGGCACGCGCGACACGAGCTCCAGCAGCCGCGCGCCGGCGTAGAGCCCGTCGTCGAAGCCGTACCAGCGGTCCTTGAAGAAGAGGTGCCCGCTCATCTCGCCGGCGAGCGGCGCGCCGGTCTCGCGCAGCTTCGCCTTGATGAGCGAGTGCCCGGTCTTCCACAGCAGGGGCTTTCCGCCGTGCTCGCGGATCCAGGGGAAAAGGCTTCGCGTGCACTTCACGTCGAAGATGATCTCGGCGCCGGGATTCCTCTCCAGCACGTCGGCGGCGAAGAGCATGAGCTGGCGGTCGGGATAGATGATGCGGCCGGACTTGGTGACGACGCCCAGCCGGTCGCCGTCGCCGTCGAAGGCGAGGCCCAGCTCCGCGTCGCTCGTCGCGAGCTTCTCGATCAGGTCCTCGAGGTTCTCGGGCTTCGAGGGATCGGGATGGTGGTTCGGGAAATGCCCGTCCACGTCGCAGAAGAGCTCGATCACCTTGCAGCCCATGCGGCGATAGAGCTCCGGCGCGATCGCACCCGGCGAGCCGTTGCCGCAATCGATCGCGATGGTGAGCGGGCGCGAGAGCTTCACGTCGGAAGTGATGCGCTCGAGATACGCCTCGCGGATGTCGGCCACCTCGCGCTTGCCCTGGCCGCTCGCGAATTCGCCCTTCTCGATCAGGCGGCGTACATCCTGGATCGCCTCCGCGGCGAGCGTCTCGCCTGCGACCATCATCTTGAGGCCGTTGTACTCGGGCGGGTTGTGGCTGCCGGTCACCATCACGCCGCTGCCGGTCGCGAAGTGATGCGTGCCGAAATACACCATGGGTGTGGCGACGACGCCGATGTCGACGACATCCATGCCGGCTTCGTTGAGCCCTCGCGCGAGCGCCGTCGCGAGCTTCGGTCCCGAAAGCCTTCCGTCGCGTCCCACCACGAAGCGCTTCACGCCCTTCGCCTTGCCGATCGTGCCGAGCGCGCGGCCGATGGAGCGCGCCGCCTCCTCGGTGAGCGTCCTGTCGACGATGCCGCGGATGTCGTAGGCCTTGAAGATCTCGGGGGCGATGGCGCTCATTCGCGATGCTCGAAGAAGTGGAGGAGGCGGGCCGGGAGCCAGGCGATGTTTCCGGGGAAGGGACCGCTCACGAAGCCGACGTGGCCGCCCCGATCCGGGAATTCTAGCTTGACCGCG
>JAICTR010000128.1 GCA_025936275.1 Burkholderiales bacterium | reverse complement strand
TTCCTTGCGGTAGTGCACCTCGCCCACGGTGGAATTGAGCTTGCGGCCTTCCTCGAACGACTTGATCACGTCCGGGGGATAGAACGAGCCGGCGTGCTCCACCGCCTCCGCCCAGAACGCGAACGACATGTACGAGTTGTTGGCGCCCCACTCCGGCTTGTAGCCGTACTTCTTCTCGAACGCCTCGTTGAACATCTTGGCGAGCGGGTACTTGTCCTCGAGGGTCCACCAGTAGTCGGTCGCGGCATACACGCCGGCGAGGAGGTTGCCGCCGACCTCGGGCGCGAGGAACGGGATCTGGTACGGCACCACCAGCTTCATCTTGTCGAGGATGCCGAAGCGCTGCGCCTGCTGGATCGAGAGCACCGCGTCGTGGCCCCAGTTCACGTTCACCAGCACGTCGGCGCCGGAGTTCGCGATGTTCAGCAGGTACGACGAATAGTCCGGCGCGCCGAGGGGAGAGACCTGGTTGGTCACCATCTTCCAGCCGGCGTTCTGGGTGAGGTAGTCGTTCACCGACTTGGTGACCGTGTGGCCGTACGTGTAGTCCGGCGTCATGAACGCCGCCTTCTTGTTCTTGCCGTACGCCTTCACCAGCACCGGGCCGATCGCGTTGGCGGCCGTCTCGCCGTAGAAGTTCTGGCGGAAGCCGTAGCGCACGCAGTCCTTGCCGGTGGTGTCGTTGGAGCCGGAGATGCCGGTCACGTAGAGGACCTTCTCGCGCTGCGCGAGCTTGTTGGTCGCGACCGCCACCGCGCTCGAGGTCGACCCGGTCAGGAGCATCGCATGGTTCTCGGTGATCGCGCGCTGGTGCGCCTGCACGGCGTTGTTCGGCTTCGCCGCCGAGTCGGCGACCACCGCCTCGAGCTTCTTGCCGAGCACACCCTTCTTCGTCTTGGGCGAGATCTGCCTGATGAGGGGATGGCCCTCGTTGATGTGCTCGATGGCGAGCTGCCAGCCCTTGAGCTCGTCCTCGCCCTGCACCGCGTAGGTGCCGGTGCGCGGGACGGCGATGCTGATCACCACCGTGTCGCCCTTTACGCCCGCGGGCCAGGTGCCCAGCGGCGCATGGTTTTCGGCGGCGAGCGCGTTCGAGATGCTCGCGGGCAGCGTCAGGGCGCCGGCCATGCCGAGGCCCGCGCGCATGAACTGCCGGCGATTTTCGTTCTTGGGATTGCGATCCTGCATGACGTCCTCCTCCGAGTAGGTTGCCGGTTTGGCGTGACGAGCGGTATTCCGGGGCGGGGGTTATATCGCACGGCGATCTTACCTCATTCCCCGGATCGTGATACCGGGGCCGGCCCGCGCGAGGGCGGGCGCGAGAACCGCGCCTATTTCTTGCCGATGCCCTGGAGGATGCGCTTCGCCTCCTGCAGCTTCCAGATCGAGTCGTCGAGGCGCTGGGTGACCTGCGCGTCGTCGCCCGCGCGCGGCTCGATCTTCTGCGTGGCCTCGGGGCGCCAGGCGGGATCGAGCGCCGGGATCTGCTGCGTGCGATCGCCCTCCGGCGCGAGCTTCTGCGTCGCCATCGGATCGAAGGCGGCGGGCTTGGCGCCGGAAAGCGTGGCGAAGAGGTCGTCGGAGACCATCGGCGCGGCCGCCGGTGCGGCGGGCGCAGGCGCCGCGCGTGGCGCGGGCGACGGCGCGGCGGGCTTCGCGCGTGCGGCGGCGCCCGCCATGAGCTCGATGGGCGCATCGATCTGCGGCCGGGCCGCCGGCGCGGGCCTCTGCGGCGCGAGCGTCGCCTTGACCTCGTGCACCGAGACGCGCGCCACCAGCTCGTCGATCATCTTGCGCTGCGTGCCGAGCGTCGCTTCCGCCTCCCGCAGCAGCGCCATCTGCTCGTTGATGGTGGTGGTCTTCTCGTTGATCTTCGCCAGGTTGTCGAGGCGCGATTGCAGCTGCGCCTTGTGGTCCTTGATCTGCACCTCGAGCGGCAGCGTCACCGCCTGGAACCAGCGCTCGGTCTGGCTCTTCGCATCGCCGAAGGCGGCGCGGGCCTGCCTCACGAGCGTGCCGTAGAACTTCTTCACCAGCGGGCCCTTGTAGTGCGCGACGTTCACCGGGTCGCGCGAGAAGGCATCCGTCTCGTGCACCAGGAGCTTGAGCTTCGTGCGGTGCGGGTCGAGGTCGAGCGCGGGCAGCGTCATCTTCTGGAACGCGAACTTCTCGATGAAGGTGTCGTAGACGCCCTGCATCATGCGCTTCAGTTCCTCGGCCGCGTCGAAGACCGCCTCGAAGTTCTCGCTCATGAGGCGCGTGAGCTCGCGCATGCCGCGCTGCAGCCCCACGGTGGTCCAGGAACCCTCCATCGCCTTCGCCGACGCGCCCAGCATGCCGTCCAGCTTCTGCGGGTTGAGCATCTCCATGATGGCGAGGCGGCGCGCGCCGAACTGCGCGTGGCTCACCTTGTACTCGGCGAGCGCGGCGTTGTACGCGTTCTTCTCGGAGGTGATGCGCCCCCAGAGCTTGGTCACCACGTCGCGGCTCTTGCCGACGAGGCCCGTGAGCTCGGCGATCTCCGCCTGGTTCGCCTGCTGCTTCTTCGCGACCGAGGCGCGCGACGAGGCCATCATGCCGCCGATCTCGCCCACCACCGCCTTGCAGAGGATCTGGCGCTTCATCGGCACGATCTCCTCGGCGAGGAAACGCTCGAGGGTCTCGATGCCGCAGCGCTCGAGGAGCTCGGCGTCGTCGCGCACCTTGGCGAGCAGCGCCTTCTGCGCGGAGAGGGCGAAGATGCGCTCGCGGGGGAGCTGCAGGTGCTGCGCGGTGGTGTCCACCATGCGCTTGATCGCCTTGTCCACCTCCTCGCGGGTCTTGAGCTCGTCCCACATGAGGTCGATCTTGTTCAGCACCGCGATCTTCTGCGGCAGGCCGGGCCGCACGTACCGGTCCCAGATCTCGAGGTCGCTCCTCGTGACGCCGGTGTCGATCGAGAGCAGGAAGAGGATCGCGTGCGCGGAGGGCACGGTGCTCACGGTGAGCTCGGGCTCCATGCCGAGGGCGTTGAGGCCCGGCGTGTCGAGGATCGAGAGGCCGTTCGAGAGCAACGGGTGCGGGTAGTTGATCATGGCGTAGCGCCATGCCGGCACCTCGACCAGCTCCTCTTCGCCCGGCAGCTCGCCGTTCTCGTCGAGCATCGGCGTGAGGCCCAGCATGCGCGCCTCGAGCGCGTACACCTTCTTGGTGTCGGCGAGCGCCTTGAGGGCGTTCTTCATCTCGGCGGCCGAGTTGATGTTCAGCCGGATCTTGCTCCACTCGACCGGCATGTTCTTGAGCTGCGAGATCGACTCGTCCCGGTAGCGCGTCTCCACCGAGAGCAGCTTCAGGTACGGCTCCTCGGTCGGGTCGTGGAAGATCTCCGTCGGGCACATGGTGGTGCGGCCGACGTCGGAGGGCAGCAGCCGCTCCTTGAAGCTGGAGAAGAAGAGCGCGTTGATGAGCTCCGACTTCCCGCGCGAGAACTCGGCGAGGAAGGCGAGCATGAGCCGGCCCTTGTTGAGGTTCTCGAGCAGGTCGTAGAAGCGGATCGACTGCTGCACGTCCAGCTGCCCGTTCGATTCCAGCCACTCGTGGTACGCGTGCACCGACCGCGTGAGCTCCTCGCGCCAGCGGTTGTAGCGGGCGATCTCGGTCTCGAAGCGGCTCTGCGGTGCGGGCGAATCCATGGGCGGCGCGTGACGACGGGTGGCCGCCAGTTTATCCGAGTTCCCCCCGATTCCAGAGTGACCTGGCGCACAGCGACGCCGCCCGAAAAAAACGAGGCCGGGCGCGCGGCCCGGCCAATCACCACTGAGGAGGGAAAACTAGGGTCTCGGCGCGGCCAGCCCCGGGCGCCGCGCGCCGCCGAGGCCCGGCCGCACGCGCAGCCCCGCCGCGGGCGGGCGCGGACCGGCCGCCTGCGCCTGGCGCGCGATGGCGAGGAAGCGCTGGCGCCAGCAGGCACCGGTCGGGGCGGCGGATCGTGGATTCATGGGCGTAAGCCTAGGTGCTTGCGTGCGTTGTTTCCATGACGCAGTCGGCGTCGCGCACGCGGACTATCCGACGCTTCGGCGTGCACGGCCGCACAAGCGATCAGGCGGCGGCGCGCAAACCGGCCATGTTCATGGTCACGGTGAGCGCGATGGGCACGAAGAAAGTGAGGCTCACGAGGATGGCGAAGGCGTTCATGGCTTGTTCCTGGTTGTCGTTGCCTTGCGATGGAAGCGACTCTAGGCGCCGGGTGCGCGCCCTGCCACGGGCGCGCGACGAAATGCGGTTTTCGCGGAGCGAAGGGCGTTCGGCGGCGCCGTTTCGCCGCCGGCTCACGCCGCCTCGCGCAGCTCCGGGAGCTCCGCCGCTTCTTCGCACGCCGCGCGGGCGGGCTCGGGGACGGCCGTCGGCTCGCCCATTGGCAGCCCGAGGAGCCCATCCCCGGCCCCGGGCGAGCGATAGGCGGCGAGATTCGCGGCCACCATCAGCGCCACGGGCACGAAAAGGGCGGCAAGCACGAGCAGGTCGAAGTAGCTGTTCATTTGGCGTTGGGCTCCTGTTGTTCGTTCGGTCCGCGTGGGCGAAGGCGCCGCACGCAGGAGCCACGTTACGTTCGTAACGCCGGGAGGCGTTACGGAATGGGCCGGGCTTTTCGCGCGGCCTGTGCCGCGGTCGATGTGCTGAATCTTCCGTGCGGGGTTAGGGCGGGGAACGCCGATGAACGCCGATGACCCCCTGGCGCAGATGAACGCAGATGACCCCTTCTTGCGCTGCTGCGATGACGGCTGGGAGTGAAAGGGGAGTGATGCGAGCGAAAGGCGTTGGGTCTACCGATGAATGCCGACGAACGCCGTGATGATTCCGTCTTCTATCTCATCGCCTCGATCGCGCCAGCGAGAAAGGGGTCATCCGCGTTCATCGGCGGCTTTTATCGGCGTTCATCGGCGTTCTTGGCCGTAACCCGCACGGCAAGCTAAATCAACGCCTGGTTGAGCATCCGCGAGGCCGCCTGCTCGAGCCAGGCCACCGGGATCATGAGCAGCAGCTGCAGGAAGATGAAGACGAAGAGCGGCGAGATGTCCATGCCGCCGATGAGGGGTATCGCGCGGCGCACCGGCGCGAGCAGCGGGCGCGTGAGCGCATCGAAGAACGGCATCACGGGATGATGGGGGCTCACCCACGAGAGCACCGCCTGGATGATCACGGCGCCCATGAAGACGTAGATCGACAGGCGCAGCAGCAGCACGAACGAGTAGAAGACCAGCACCGGGAAGAGCGCCGGGAACTCGAAGGGCGACGTGCCGAGCAGCATCGCGAGCAACACCTGAAGCACCAGCTCGAGGATCCAGGCGACCAGGAGCGAGGCCATGTCGAACCGGTACAGGCCGGGCACGATGCGGCGCAGCGGCCGCACCGCGAAATCGGTGAGCGCCATGGAGAACTGCGCGATGGGGTTCCTCGCCGGCGCGCGCAGCGCCTGCATCCAGAAGCGCACCAGTGCGGCGAGGATCACCAGGTCGAAGACGGTGGTGAGCACCAGGGCGATGGCCTGGGCGATCATCGGGCGCGCCCCATGGCCTCGCCCAGCTCGCGCGAGCGCTCGCAGGCCGCCTTCACCGCTTCCACGAATCGCTCCTTCACGTGGGCCGCCTCCAGCACCTCGAGCGCGCGCTCCGTGGTGCCGCCCTTCGATGTGACATTCGCGCGCAGCTGCTGCGGCGCCTCGCCGCGCTCGATGGCGAGCTTCGCCGCGCCGACGAAGGTCCACAACGCGAGCGAGCGCGCGGCGCCTTCGGCGAGCCCCAGCTCGCCGGCCGCTTTCTCGAGCGCCTCCATCGCGTAGAAGACGTAAGCGGGGCCGCTGCCGGAGACCGCGGTGACCGCGTCCAGGTCCGCCTCGTTCTCGAACCACAGCGTCGATCCGACCGTGGCGAGGAGGTCCTCGGCGGCCTGCCGGTCGTCCGCGCCCACCGACTCGTCCGCGTAGAGCCCGGTGATGCCGGCGTGCACCAGCGCGGGCGTATTCGGCATCGCGCGCACGAGGCGCCGCCGGCCGCCCAGCCAGCGCGAGAGATCCACGAGGCGGATTCCCGCGGCGATGGAGACCACCAGCGGATCGGCGATGCGCTCCGCGGCGGCGCTCGCCGCGGCGGCCATGTGCTGCGGCTTCACCGCCATCACCAGCACGGCGGCATCGCCGATCTCCGCACCCGGCGCCTCGACCGAGGCGACGCCGAACTCGGCGACGAGCTTCAGCCGTGCCGCGCCATCGATCTCCACCACGGTGATGTCCGAGGCGCGGATGCCCTTCGCGATCAATCCGCCGATGATCGCGCGCGCCATGTTGCCGCCGCCGACGAAGGCGATTTTCATTTCATCGGTCCTCACGCGCTCGCGCGCCGAAAATCGCCGTTCCCACCCGCACCATCGTCGCCCCTTCCTCGATCGCCGCCGCGAAATCGTCGCTCATTCCCATGGAGAGCGTGTCGAGCGGAATGCCCGCCGCATCGATCTCGCCGCGCGTGCGCGCGAGGACCGCGAATTGCGCCCGCTGCTCCTCGCGGCTTTCCGTGTGCCGCGCCATGCCCATGAGGCCGCGCAGGCGCAGGCGCGGAAGACCGCGCACTTCGCGCGCGAGCTGCAGCGCGTCGCCCGGCGCGACGCCGCCCTTGCTCGCCTCCGCGCTGATGTTCACCTGGATGCAGACCTCGAGCGGCGCCAGCGCCTCGGGCCGCGCGCGGGAAAGCGCCGCCGCGACGCGCGGCCGGTCCACGGCATGCACCCAGTCGAAATGCTCGGCGACGTCGCGCGCCTTGTTGGTCTGCACGCGCCCGATGAAGTGCCAGGCGGCGGCGAGCTCCCCGAGCGCGGCGATCTTGGGCAGCGCTTCCTGCACGTAGCTCTCGCCGAAATCGCGGCAGCCGGCGGCGAACGCCTCGCGAAGGCTCGCGGGCGGCTGCGCCTTGCTCACGGCGACCAGCGTCACGGCGCGACTATCCCCTTGTAAAGCTTCGGAAATGCGCCGTCTCACGGCTTGCAGGTTGGCGGCGATTGGGGACATAATCGAATCGACTTTTCCGAGGGCATTCTAACAAAGCGAAATCCTTGAGCCTCCCTCGGCGAATTGCCTTCCAGGGACAAGACATGGATATCGCGGAACTCCTCGCCTTCTCGGTCAAGAACAAGGCCTCCGACCTGCACCTGTCGGCCGGCCTGCCTCCCATGATCCGCGTGCATGGAGACGTGCGCCGCATCAACGTGCCCCCGCTCGAGCACAAGGACGTGCACGGGATGGTGTACGACATCATGAACGACTCGCAGCGCAAGGTGTACGAGGAGACGCTCGAGTGCGACTTCTCGTTCGAGATCCCGAACCTCGCGCGCTTCCGCGTGAACGCGTTCAACCAGAACCGCGGCGCCGGCGCCGTGTTCCGGACCATTCCCTCGAAGGTGCTCACGCTCGAGGAGCTGAACGCGCCGAAGATCTTCGCCGAGATCGCGAACCAGCCGCGCGGGCTGTGCCTGGTCACCGGCCCGACCGGCTCGGGGAAGTCGACCACCCTCGCCGCGATGATCAATCACGTGAACGAGAACGAG